>NZ_CP017641.1:8670000-8845000 GCF_001983935.1 Fuerstiella marisgermanici
ACCTGATTGTCGGCATCGAGTGGGCTGATGGCAATCGCCTGAACACCGGATGTGAGCAGGTCTTCCACCTTCTGTTTTTGAACGACGGCTGTCGCTTCGGGAGGCATCACGACATCGACGTCAATATCAAATTCCTGAGCTGCATCGTTGGCTCCGGCTTCGGCAATTTTCCAGAAATCCGCGATCTGATTTGTGACGAATGCGACAGAATGACGTTTCCCGTCGCCTCCATCGGGCGAACTGCCGGACGAACCTTCCGAGCCCGCTTTGCCAGGCTGATCGGCACACCCCGGCAAAAGCAGCAGTCCTAAACACAACAACCAGAGAGACGCGAAACGTGACATTCAATCGAACCTTTATTGTGTGACTCAGAAGCCAATCGAACCCAGTCCGGAAGCGCAGCAACCTGTATGACAGAATTTCGAGTCGCCGTTTGCTGCCGGAACTCGCAGGGTACGGGGGGGGGAGATTCGCGTCAAATCTGCAACGTCTCCAAATGAAAACGGCCGCCTCTTTCCGCAGTTCTGCCTGCAGAATGGCGATTTCTACTCGATTTCGTAGCCGCCAGCCGCCATTGTGGGGAACATTCGTCCGGGCTATAGTGAAACTTCGTCGGGTGAACAGAGCTGTTGGTTCTTTCACCACTTTTTCAGAAACCGAATCGTCAATCGTCTATGTCCGCTCTGCAGCAGTTTGAAAAGGATGAACAGTTTATTCGGCTGGTCCGTCGTGAAGACGACGTCGACCTTGTCGTTGCTGCGCTGGAAATCGCTCGCGACGCTCAGCCGGACCTGGACTTCGAACCAACTCTGCAAAAAATTCGCACGGCCGTTGGCGAACTGACGCGACCAATTGCCATGGCGGGCGATGATCGCAGTGAACTCGAACTGCTGATCCAGTTTTTGACATCCGACCTGAACCTGCACGGACACCCCGAAAGCTTTGATTCCCCCAACAGCAGCTATTTGAATCACGTCATGGAAAGCGGTCGCGGGATTCCGATTTCGCTGTCCGTCATCTACATGGCAATCGCGAACGAACTGGGGATTCCGCTGGCGGGTGTGGCCGCACCGTCGCACTTTTTGACGTCGCTTCAAACAGACGGCGGCGTCGTGTACGTCGATCCGTTTCGTGGCGGCGAAATTATGAACGAAGTCGAGTGCGTCGACTGGCTGCATGCCCTCACCGAATTGCCACGAGCTGAAATTCACCCTACGCTGAAACCGACAAGCGAGCGGAAGATTATCGTTCGCATGCTAAACAATCTGAAGACGCATTTCGGCAGCACAGATCAGTGGCGGTCTGTTTGGCGAGTACAGCGGCGTCTGGCTTTGCTGAGCCCGGGGTCGTACCGCGAAAAACGAGACCTCGCCATCGTGACTCTCCGCGCCGGTCGGCCGGGGGAAGCGATCGATCTGCTGCAAAGCTGCCTTGCCGTGTGCATTCCCGAAGAACGCCAGTTGCTGCAGCAGTACCTCAGGGATGCTCGCAAGGAATCGCCGCTGCTGAATTAAAGCACGCTGAATACGACTCGCCCCATTTCGCAGCGGGAGGTGGCGAGTACGTCTGATATTTCGACGAAAGCGTAGGCTGCAATTCCCTCGCGCGGCGTGCTAAGCTGATGAACTGCCGTAAATTCTTTCCCGCATGCCACTTCATTGGAGCCCCACCTTATGCTTCCCGTTTCCCGCCGCACCATGCTTTCCACGTCTGCTGCAGCGCTGATCGCCAGTCGTACCACTGACACGTTGGCTGCCGGTCCCGCGCCCAAATTTCATGTTGATGAAATTAAAACTATCAGCCTGCAATCGGACCGCTACCATGGCTGGCCCACGTTGATTCGCCGCAAAAACGGTGAACTGATGGTTGTCTGCTCGGGCGGCCGCCAGTCTCACGTTTGCCCATTCGGTCGGGTTGAGTTGATCAAGTCATACGACGACGGTGCTACCTGGACGTACGCTCGCACGCTACTGGATGGTCCAATCGACGACCGCGACGCTGGAATTCTGGAAACGGCGAAGGGCACATTGCTGGTCTCCACGTTTACATCATTAGCATACGAACCCGGCTTGCAGAAAGCTGTCGCGTCGGCGGCACAGGGCAATGCGACCATGCCGCCGGAGCAGCTCGCCAAGTGGCAGGGGGCTCACGGTAGAGTTCCTGACGGTCAGCACAAACAGCATTTGGGCTGTTGGATGCTGCGGTCCGAGGATGGCGGCCTGAACTGGTCGCCTGCGTACCAAGTCCCGTTGAATAGTCCTCATGGCCCCGTCAACTTAAGCGATGGTCGCCTGTTTTATCCCGGCGTCGATTTGTGGGGCAAGGGCCGCAAGGTCGGCTACAGTTTTTCAGAAGATGATGGCAAGTCGTGGACTCCACTGGCTGAATTTCCGATCCGGAAAGGCGACGATGGTTCCGCGTATCACGAACTTCACGGCGTGGAAGCCGCCGACGGCCGTCTGGTTGTGCAAATTCGTACTCATAACAAGACATACAACCGGGAGACTCTACAGACACATTCGACCGACGGCGGTAAGTCGTGGGCTGAACCGTATTCAATCGGTGTCTGGGGCCTGCCGTCACAGCTGCTTCGGCTATCAGACGACCGGTTACTGATGTCTTACGGCCATCGCCGCGCTCCACTGGGCAACCAGGCTCGCCTTAGTGACGACAACGGCAAGACATGGTCCGAGCCAATGATTATTCAGGGCGACGCCAGTTCCGGTGACCTTGGTTATCCATCCACGGCAGAAATTGAACCGGGCCACTTCGCCACCGTGTGGTATGAGAAGCTCAAGGGCAACAAGTTGGCTCAACTGAGAATGGCGAAATGGCGTCTCGCGTAGCCTAAATGAAACCTCAACCCTGATTGGCCGCAATCATCCGCCGCACGACTTCCGTGCGGCTGTTGGTTTCTTCAAAGATCCGTAGCTGTTGTTTGGCTCCGGCATTTTGCACGACGGCGTGTAATGATGACAGCTCGTCAGCACAGTCCAGTTGCAAGGCGACCGGCAGCAGCTGTTGAATCAGATTGTCGGTGACTTCAGTCACGGTCCGCTGCTGGTAGTCACTGGTGCTCACCAGTGATGCGTCGGCGCCAAACCGAGTCGCACGCCATTTGTTTTGCTGGACCATCATGGGGTGGTAGTCGGATTGAAACGTTCCCTGATCGATTTCTGCGGAAATCGCGACCACAAGGCATTGCACAAGAGCGGTGATTGATAGCACCTGTTCAAGATTCGGTGGCATGTCGCACACGCGAATTTCCACCGTGCCGAAATTGTGGTGAGGCCGAATGTCCCACCAGATCTCCCGGATGCTGTTAATGAACCCGGTGCTTTCAAGGTGCTTAATCAACCAGACGTACTCAGACCAGTTCCGCATGCGATGAGGCAGCCCGGCCGTCGGGAGACCTTCCATGATTTTCGAACGGTTCGAATGTAGTCCGGTGTTTCGACCTTCCCAGAACGGCGAATTGGACGACAGCGACAATAACAGCGGAAGGTACTTCATCATGCGGTCGCAAACGTTTACCGCTTTGTCGCCGGTTTCCACACCAACGTGAACGTGCAGGCCAAAGGTCACCAATCGACGAGCCACGTCCTGCATCAGACTGACCAGCCGGTAATACCGATCATCAACGGTGATTTCCTGGTCTCGCCACGACGAAAACGGATGCGAGCCTGCCCAGAACAGCTTTAGCCCCAGCGGACCGATCGCCGATTCCACCATTTCCAGCTTGCGTTTCAAATCCGCACCGGCTTCCTGCACTGTGCGGCAGACGCCCGTGTTGATTTCCAGATAGCTTTGCATCAGCTCTGGCTTGACGACCTCACGCAGTTCGTCGGGCAGTGCGGCGAGGACTTCTTCAATTCGATTGGCCAGTGACATGCTGTCGGCGTCGACCAGCTGCAATTCGATTTCGACACCGATCGAAGGTGTTTCGTTGCACGCGAATTCAAGGAATGACATGAGCTACTCCTGCGAAGCCAACAGCGCCGCTCGCGCCACCACGCGGACCCCAATTGCAATCGCCTGCTCATCCACGTCAAACACGGGCGAATGCAGATGTGGCCACGGTAGCGAACCGGCGCAGCCAAGTCGAATCTGACTCCCCTTGCAGCAGTCGAGATACATGGCGAAATCTTCGCCACCCATGCTGGGGCGATCCAGCAATTCCACGCCGCCGTCGCCGAGCACTTCACGACTGGCCTTTTCGAACGCCGCGGTTTCGTTGTTCGAATTCACCACCGAACTTAGCGAATGCAGAAACTGGACATCGATTTCGTTACCCGTCAGATCGGCCAGATGCTGGCTTGTGGCACGAATGCAGTTCATTAAATCGCCGCGACTGTTAGGCTCAGTTGTTCGTAGAGTCCCCACGATGCTCACTTCGTCCGGAATGACGTTAGACGCATGCCCGCCATGGATTTGCCCGACCGTAAACACAGACGAATCGCGTACGTCCACGCTGCGCGGCAGCATTTGATACAACTGACACACCAGCATTGTGGCGGCGTGAATCGGATCCGTCGTGCTGTGCGGGCGAGCCGTGTGGCCCCCGTTGCCCTTCACGAAAATATGAACTTCGTCGACGGCGGCGGTGAATACGCCATAGCGAATTCCGATCCGGCCGACCAACAGATTTGGTTCCACATGCAGACCCAAAATCGACGGCACATTCTTCAGGTAGCCGTCTTCGACCATCCAGATCGCGCCTTCGCCTGTTTCTTCGGCCGCCTGAAAAAGAAACCTGACGCGCGCGGTGGGCAGCTTTGTTCCGGACTTTTTCAGTGAAGAAAGCGTTTCGGCGGCGCCCAGAACAACAGTGGTGTGCACGTCGTGGCCGCACGCGTGAGCCAGCCCGTCTTTGATGGACGAATAGCCAACATCCTTGCGATCCGGCATTCGCAACGCGTCGATGTCAGCTCGCAAAGCGATCGCTGGAGTGTCATCAGTGGCGTCGCCGAGCAACAGGTCGCCGACAACTCCGACGCCACGTTCGGGGATCTGAGCGGCAATGCCGAGGCTCTTGAGTCGCTCACAGATGGAACGGCTGGTCTCTGTTTCTTCGCCGCTTGGTTCGGGCGAACAATGTCGTTCACGCCGATAAGCAATCCAGCTCGCCTGATGTTCCTCTGCAAAGCGATCAATGAAGGAAGTGATGTCGGTTGACGAATTGTTGGGTAGTCCGTTCTGAGTGTGCATACACTGGTCTGCGTGGTTGGGAAATGAAGTTTGTCGCAAAACAACAGCCTGGCAACTGCGCAGAGGCTACCACATTCAACGGCTGGCGATGATATGGTACACGGCATTGCAGAAGATCGCCTGCAATCCCGCTTAAGCGGCCGCTTTTCTGCTCATTCCGGCGCGAACCACATTATACACGGCGTCAATTACGTCTGTCACATCCTGGTCGCTCATCTTTGGCGACAGCGGCAGGCTGACCATGCGGTTAAAACTGTCCAGGGCCACCGGGAAATCGTCGGGCTCCCAGCCATACTTTTCGGCGTAGTATGAATGAATGTGAATCGGGATAAAGTGAACCGACGTGCCGATGTTGCGCGCATTCACTTCTTCGATAAACTGATTGCGATTGACACTTAGTTCGCCTTCGTTCAAGCGCAGAACGTACAAGTGCCAGGCGTGAGTGACATGTTCGCGGGAAACGGGCGTTTGGAAGGCTGCATTCCCGCTGAACGCTTCCTGATACTGACTGACAATATCACGGCGACGCTGCTGCATGGATTCGAAGCGCCGTAGCTGCTGCAGGCCCAAAGCGGCCTGAATATCTGTCATGTTGTATTTGTAGCCGGGAGCTGCAATGTCATACGCCCACTTCCCGCCGGCGGCGTAACGACTCCACGCTTCGCGGCTCATGCCATGCAGACTCAGCATGCGAGCCTTTTCCAGAAATTCAGACTCACCCGTCAACATTCCCCCTTCGCCGGTGGTCAGGTTTTTAGTTGCATAAAAGCTGAAGCAGGCGGGGTTCAAGCCGCTTCCGATTGGCTGGCCCTTGTACGCCGATCCAATCGCGTGCGCCGCGTCTTCAATCAGAATCAAGTCGTGCCGTTCGGCGATCTCCCGAATCTCATCCAATTCGGCCGGATGTCCGGCATAATGCACTGCGATGATTGCTTTAGTATTTGGCGTGATTGCCATTTCAATTTTCGCGGGATCGATGTTCAGCGTATCGGGTTCGACATCCACAAGGACAGGTCGAGCGCCCGAGTGCTCGATGACATTCACGGACGCCGCGAACGTCAGCGGGGTCGTGATGACTTCGTCACCTTCGCCAACATCATTGGCCACCAACGCCAGATGCAAAGCGGCTGTGCAGGAACTCACAGTCAACGCGGCCGCCGCATCCGTGAACTCAGCAAACTCATCGGCAAATCGTCGCGTCTTCGGCCCGGTGGTCAGCCAACCGGATCGCAGAGTGTCGATGACTTCTTCGATTTCCTCTTCCCCAATCAGGGGCGGGGCGAAGGGCAAAAATGTGTCTCGCATCGTGAATGCCTCCATGCATTAACGCGGAAAGAAAGTGGCAGAATTCATGCCGAAGGATGTCTGCGTTGTGTAACGATTTCCGGTTTCGGCGACCAGATCAACTGCCGGCCAGTGCTGACCGGTGGCAGCAACAGGTGCGTGAAGAGTCGCAGGGATAGGCGGAGGCCAGAAACGCGACAGACTCTTGGTGAGCTGCATTCTGGTTAGCCGGATGACGCGTTTTCCCTACTGTTGAGGGCTTGTCAGGCAGCCGACTGATGCTGTGACAGGCCGCAAATTCTGCAGTCTTTCGCCAGCTTCGGCAGAATCCGCCGACTGCCTCAACACCGCGACTGTTGCGAGCCGCTTCCTTCCGACGCGATCCCCGGTGAACTGCACTACGGGCCTTGTCTTGGCCGGCGCAAAGGGAATGATTGTGCAACCCGCGCTTCGACTTCAAGGATGAACCGAGCGAACCTGAATCCAGAGGCCTGTCATCGACAGATGTCCTTTCCGTATTCTGAAACCACAGATTCATCCGAACGCCTGCCATGAGAACGCTTACCCTCACAGCACTTCTGCTGGCCATCACGTTTTGCGTACCGCCTGCCAGATCGGAAGATGACAAGACGGCTCACGAAGAAGAGGTCCGCAAGACCACAGCGGTTGCTCTTAATTATTGTCGAGCCGCCCTGCATCGGATTCGCCGCAATCCGGAGAAGCACGTCTTCTATGAAGAACAGACGCGAATCCTGAATAACCTGGACCTGAATCGTATTGACGACCCCGAAGTCATCACGCTCTACAAATCGATTCTGGACGAAATCAGTCAGGTCGAAATCAGCGATCGCGAACGGATCGTCATTGACGAACAATTTCGTCGGAACGTGCATCGTCAATTGGGCACAAACTTCTTCGTCATCGGAGCTCAAGTGGCCACTGGACAGCTGGGCAGCGCTATCCAATCCGGAGCGAACAGTTGGTGGGACTATCGAACGCAGGACCATCGCCGCGACGCCGACAAATGGAAAGTGGAAAAGACGGAATTCACCGGTCTGATGTCTCGTTCAAGTTCGTTTCTTGATAGCTTCTGGCGGTTGTCGCAGAAGAATAAAATTCCCGACCGCTGGTTGATTCGTGACCAGGATCTGGATCAGTTGGGCCGAGTTCTCGCCGAGCAGGATGCCGCTCAACGACTGCGGATGCTGGGACGCATGGAACGCTTCATGGAATGTTACCCTCCGTATTGGTACTACGTCGCTCGCACCCAGCAGCAGCTTGGTCAGCGGGAAGAGGCCCTCAAAACATTTCAACGACTGGCAGACTTAGGCAGCGGCCACTTTCGGCAGGATGATATGCTCGCCAGCAGCATGGCCAACATGGCTCTGCTTCAGGAACTCGATGGCCACCCCGACGCCGCTCGCACGGCCGCTCGAGTGATGGATTATTCCGTCCGCAACTGGGAAGCCAATTTAGTTTGCGCGTGGGTGTTGGGTCGACACCAGAGATTTGACGACGCAGAAGAACTGATTCTGTGCAATCTGGACGAAGACCAGGAAGCTCAACAAAGCCGAGTTGCCCTGGCCTCACTGTTCTATCATTCCGAAAACAAGACCAAGCTGGCTCAGTTGCTGAACGACCCGCAGGTCGTCCGCGATGTGCCAATTCCGGGGCTGCTGTTGAGTGCCAAATTGTTGGGCGCGGACGACGTTCCACCGGTGGCTCAGCGGTATCTTGCGGCAACGCTGTCGGCGTCGGTCAGGCGCATGGATCGAGGCGACGCGATCGTGTTGATGGCTTCGCCCGGCTGGAAACTCAGCGACGCTCAACCAGTCATGGCGTCTTCCGGCAACCAGTTTCGGCAGGTTGGTTTTCGTCGAGGCAACGCGGCTGACAAAGCGGAATTCTTTGCCGACGCGAACAGCGAAACAGACGCCACCAACGGCAAGCTGCGTGTCACACTGAATTACCCCGGCACCCCCGCCATTCACATCACGTTAAACCAGAATACGGTGGTTCCGGAGCCCGCCGTCCCTGCCAGCCGCCTGCCGTTTCCCGGTTCGGTCGCGAACGCGAAGGCGATTTTTGTTCGTCCGGAGGTCCATTACGAAATTGGCGCCATCGAACTGGATGGCGTAAGATTATCGTTCCACGATCAGGATCCGGAAGTTCGCCCTGCGGTTGCGCTGCCGGCCGAAAAAGAGGCGTCAGTCGAAGACGCGGAAACACGATCCCTCTTGCAGGACCCTGTTGAGTCTACGGAACGTTTGTAAAGGGTAAGCTCAGAAATGCATGAAAGATATTGAACGCCTGTAGCGTTTTTTTTGTGCACTTCGGCTATTGCTCTACATCAGAAATGCAGCGTAGATAATTGGTTCGACAATACCCAGCAATACAGTTACCGCAATAAATCGCCAGTTTCCTCGTTCGATTGACGGGGCCAGCGCGAGGAGAGCTACAGCGATCAATGCCGCTACCATGATCGGAGTCATAAATGCGAGTACCTCTTGTACAACCATATCCGGTCCATGGCCCAGAGGGGCACGGTAAAACAAGAGGGCGACAAGACTCGCCATTAGACTGAGCAACCAAAGCACTTGAAGGAATCGGAACACTCTGCCATCCCGCTAAAACGTTACGCAGCCTCTTCAATAGATTGTCTCAGATAAAGGCGGCAGGTTTCTTCGTCTGGCAGATGGCCTGCCCCTAGCGCTTCCAACAAGAAACGTTCCCAACTACGTCCGCCGTTTCTTCCCTGCTGCAATGTAGGCGGCTCGTTCGGCTTCGTATTGTTCGGCTGTCATTTCCGTGTCGGCCACATAGCCGCCTCGCTCCGCGTCGAAGCACTTCTTCAGAAACGGCACGCACCAACCGCAGCCGGTGCCTGCTCCACCGCATTCACTTAGCTGGCTGGCGACCCTGGGCTGGTGGATGCGAATGTGGTTTAGCACTTTCCGTTTAGAAACGTGAAAGCAATAGCACAGTTTGTCGTCAATTTTCACGGTGACTTTTCGTAACCTTATTGGTCGAACGAATCGCGCAGACGAGGCGGCTGGTTGCCCGTCATGCGTGACAGAAAATTGCGGAACCCGGATGGCCGCAGCGACACGACTTTTTGATCGCGGCTGAACTTCAGCAGGTCGGACAGTAACGCGCCCGCGGACGGATAGCGCTGCGGTGGGTGTGGTGAAATGCAGTTTAGAATAATCGTTTCCAGCCCTTTCGGAATCGACGGTTCGACTTTGCGGGGCTCCAGCGGTCCACGTTCGAAAATCTGCGTGAGCATGTCATCTTCGTTGTCTGCTTCGAACGCTGTCTTCAGTGTGAGTAATTCATAAAGCGTGATGCCTAGTGAATAGATGTCACTGCTGGCTTCGTGAGTGCCCATCAGTCGTTCCGGGGCCATGTATCGCAGAGTGCCCATCACCTTTTGTCGCGACGCAGGATCGTTTGCTTCGATCGGTTCAGAAAGACCGAAGTCTGTGATCCACACTCGGCCGTCGCTATCCAGCAGCAGGTTCCCCGGCTTGATATCGTTGTGCAGAATTCCCTGACTGTGCGCGTACCGCAATGCCTGAGTCGCCTGGATCGCCAGTTGCGTGAAGCTCTTCCATGACGACCGAGACAGTTTGCTGCGTTTGGGTTCCGTCGCGTTGACGATGTCTTCTTTTGTTTGGATGGCGGGTAATTCGTCAGTCGTCACAAAACCACGCGGTTTCGCGGATTCCTGTCGCTCGATTTCATCTCGGTAGATAACACCATCCACTTCACGCAACCGGCGAATGATCACGTCCAGGCCGATTCCGTTTACGAACTGCATCACGTAGTAGCAGTAACCGTGTTCCTGACCGAAACGGAATACCGGCACGATGTTACGGTGTCGCAGCTTTGCCGTTGTGCGAGCTTCTTCTTCGAATTTCTTCTGCCAATCCGGGACGATGGAAACTCGCCAGGGCAACACCTTCACCGCGACCACGTGTCCGGTGTCGATTTCGCGAGCCTGAAAGACGACACCCATGCCGCCACGGCCAAGTTCACATAATAGCTCGCACCGCCCCAGGCGAGTGAACGGAAACGTGTCAGGCATGCTGCGACGAATCGACGCGGCTTCGTCGTTGAAGCGAGCCTGCTCAAGCAGTGCCAGCACTGGAAACGAATCTCGAATCACGTTCGCATGTAGTGGAAACCGCCGCGCGTATTGTTCGACACTTGGCGACTTGCCTGCGCGAAGTTCCTCCACAAACTGACTCGCTAGAATTTCTACGGGCTCGCGCGCGCGAAGTTCTGTGACGGCTTCGTGAGTTGGGAACCCAATTAACTGAAAGCCGGATTCTTCGGACGTGTCGGACATTGATGCTGCGTGTGGAAGTGATGCAAGAGTGCCAGCCATGGAATATTGAAACGCGTATCCAACAACATTGTACGCTGCTATTCGACGAAACCGGGCAATGCCTTCAAAACTCCCTTCAACCGCCCCAAAGCTCGCATATAACGATCGCTGGCCGCCTGGTCCGAGATACTCAAAATCTGAGCGGTCTCGCGATTGGTGAGCTGTTCGAAATGCCGCAGCGCCAGTACTTCACGATCGATTTCGTTCATCGAATCCAGCGCCGTCTTCAGTTGTTGCGACAGTTCTTCGCGAAGAGCGGCCTGTGTGGGGGACGTGAGATGCCCGAGCAGATGAAACGACAACGAGAACGACGTCGATTCGGAACTCCAGCCTTTGTGGATGGAAAATTCCTTGGCCGCGTCTCGTTTCTGAGTTCCCAGGTGACGCCGGTGGATGTCCACCATGGTCTGGCTGGTGATTAAACGAAACCAGACAAAGATCGACCGAGACGCGTCCGCCAGAAAGTGGTCGATTCGTTGTACGGCGGCCAGCCATGCTTCCTGCAGCACGTCGTCAGCATCCACTCGACCGTGGAGCCGCGGGTCCATGCGGAAGGTGACCATACGCCACAACCGATCGCGGTGTTGCGAAAACAGCGTCGCCAATGCATCTTTGTCGCCGCCGACAACGCGATCGATCAACTGTTGGTCAGGTTCAGATGGCGACACAACGGATCCGATCAAGCAAATTCGTAGAGAACGGGTAGCACCTCTGTATCGTCGCCTTTTTGCCCCTCAGTTTGCAAGTGGGAAGCCTAATCGTGCCCGCACGCAGCAGAACCTTGCCTGTCGCAGGCGATTCTGCCCCACGTCCGGACTTTGGCACGGTTGCGAAAACGTCAATGAGCCAAAACCCGGGCGGAATCATTGTCATCCTTTGGAATCGGCCGATCGGGACATGGAAGCGAGCTCCACAGGCGGTAACATTTACGCTCGGAATTCACTTCATTTCACGTGATGAGGCGTTGCCTCAAGAGAAAGAGTAGCTGTGGCGGAATCTGTTGTTTTGGCGTATAGCGGCGGGTTAGACACGTCTGTTTTGGTGGGCTGGCTGCAGGATAAAGGCTACGACGTGCATTGCCTGTACGTTGAGTTGGGCCAGCCATGCGAGGATCGCGAAGCCATTCTGCAGAAGGCACTGGATATCGGTGCCAAGTCGTCCGAGCTGGTCGACGTTCGCGAAGAAATGTGCCGGGACATCGCGTTTCCGACTCTGCAATGGCAGGCCAGGTATGAAAACATCTACCTGCTGGGCACTTCGATCGCCCGTCCGCTGATCTCGAAAGTCTGCCTGCAGCGAGCTCGTGAAGTGGGCGCGGTGGCGTTTGTTCACGGTGCGACCGGCAAAGGCAACGACCAGTGCCGTTTTCAGTTGGCTGCGGAAGCTTTGGATCCTACGGTCAACGTGATCGCTCCGTGGCGGATGGACGAATTCCGCGACAAGTTTCCTGGTCGGACCGAAATGTTGGCCTACTGTGCGGAGAAAAACATTCCCGTCAAAGCGAGTGCCAGCAAGCCGTATTCCAGCGACGAAAACTGCCTGCACATCAGCTACGAAGCAGGCGACCTTGAAGATCCGACGGTCGACGGCGAAACCGTCATCGACTTCGGCATGACGGTGTCGGCACAGGAAGCACCAGACAAAGAAGAAGTTGTAACCGTTGGCTTTGAATCAGGCGTTCCGGTATCTGTGAATGGCGAACAACTATCCGCTGCAGAGATCGTGGAAACGCTGAATACAATCGGTGGCCGCAATGGCTGCGGTCGCATCGACATTATCGAAAACCGATTTGTCGGAATGAAAAGTCGCGGAGTTTACGAAGCTCCCGGCATGACGCTGCTGTACGCGGCTCATCAGGCGATGGAGCAACTCACGCTGGACCGCGACCTGACTCACCTGCGAGATCAGCTAAGCCCCGTGGTTGCCGAAATGGTTTACTATGGTCACTGGTACTGTGCGAAGATGGACGCCCTGCTGGCCTTCATCAAGGAAGCTCAAAAGCCGGTTTCCGGCGAGATCACGATGTCGCTGTACAAGGGCAATATTCGCATCAGCAGCCGTACATCGCCTAACAGCCTGTACGATGAAGCAATCGCGAGCATGGAAAAAGGCGGAGACTACAACCAGAACGACGCGACCGGTTTTCTGCGAATCGTGGGCTTGCCGGGCCGAGTTCAGGGCACCGTGCGACCACGCGAGTATTGATCATTGATCGTCGAGTGATGTCCAAACACGTAAGAAGCCCGGCTTTGGAACAAAGCCGGGCTTCTTTTTTGGGTCAGGCAGTTTTCGATTACTGACTGAGTATTCGAACTGGCCGATTTGCTACGGGCCGCAGGTTGAACACCCGCCGCTCAGAGCCGAACCGCAGACGGTTTCGGGCACAAGATACGTTCGTGTGTAAGGAACCTGTCGAGTTACCTGGCGAGCCACCATTCGCGTTGAGGTACATTCAACCTGCCGCGGAACGACTCGTGTGACTTTCTTGGTCACAACGTACGGAACCTGCTTCTGCACGCAGTATGGGATCTTACGCGTCCGCTGTTCCTGAACCATTCGGCAAACCTGATACGGGATTTGGCGAACTTTCTGTTCTGTCACGAATTTGCAGGTGCGGTAGGGGATCTGTTGCGTCTTGGTTTCGTTGACGATGCGGCAGGTGCGATACGGAATCTGCTGCGTCATCTGTTTTGGCACCATTCGGGTGACGGTGTACGGCACTTTTGTCACGACGGTTTCCGGCACCATGCGAGTCACGGCGACAGCGCAGTTTTGTCGCATCACCTGCGGAACCATCACTGTGTACGGAATTTGCTGCTGGACAACCTGCGGTCGCCAGACTCGGCGGCAGAATGTTCTCGGCGGTGCCTGAGCAAAACACAGCTTCGGGCCACACGGGCCGCACACGATCCTTGGCAGAACGGGACTCGGAATACTGTGTTGCTTAGTTACCCACTGGCCCGTGAGTCGGCGGACGCAGCGAGTCCGCGTTTCGGGTCGCATCACTGTATAGCAGCGTTCCTGCTGAATGGTTTCAGTCACCGGTTTCATCACAACCTGACGGCACTCGCGTTCGAGTGTTTCCGTAACCGGCTGCATGACGGTGTAGCATTGTTCGCGGACGTGGTCTTCCCAGACCTGCCGCTGGACGGTGTAATTGCAGCTACGGTACTGAGTTTCCCAAACAGGTCGTTGCACACAGTACGTTTCTTCGCGGACGGCCGTTTCGGTGACCGGGCGGCTGACGGTGTACGTTTCTTCACGACAGGCGGTTTCTGTCACAGTGCGATAGCAGGTTTGTTGCACGTCTTCGCACACGTTTTCGTACACCGTTCGCATGGTGGTGTACTGCTGCGGTTCGTAAACCGTGTCGCAAACGGTGCGATAGCAGGTTTCCGTCGCCACTTTGCAGGTTGTGTAGCAACACGTAGGGTTGCAGGCGGTCGTCGGACAGCACGAATACGAAGGCACACCGCACAATCCGGCCGTCGCGGACGGTGCTGCGGTGACAAGAAGCGCCAGAAGGCTTAGACGGTTCACAACGGACATACTGACCTCCAAAGATTTTGGATAAGATCTGCAAATCCGTTCGCAGACGACTCGACTCAGATACGGAAAAACTACCCGAAAAGTGCTTCAAGACACCGTTCAGATGCAAACGGGAACCCAATTTCGTCACGTAAACACGGCAAGATTAACGGTCCCACAGGAAACATAGGACAGGTAGCCTGACAAGTGTCGGGCAAGTTAGGTGGTACGGGGCGAATGAGTGTTCCAAAAAGCAACATTCACGAACAATCAGCTCGGCTGATGCACCTTGAATTTGCCTCACGCGAAATAGCGTTCTGCATCATTCGCGGTGCATTGCCGAATGTAAAGATGACAAATCCAATTGAAATCTCAGGCATTCCGTCCGCTGGGTGAATGGCTAATTCGGGCAGAGACGGCGAAATACGGCTCTGCACCGGCAGATTTTTCCGAAGATGGGCCAGCTTCACAGGTTGCGACACAAATCTGGTCGCCTGGCATCCCTATTGCTACACTAAACAAGGCAGCCACGAACATTTACGTGGGGACCATCAACTTCTGGTGTTACGGCACCCGCGGAGACGGTCCTGAAGATCGGTAGTTGGTCAGTGTTTTTAATGAGCTTTCAACAACTTGCGGAGTGGGATTGGTCGGTGCCAGAGCTGCCAGTGGACAACTGGTGGTTTTGCGCGGCTGTTCTGATTGTGTTGGTGGTTTCCATCTGGGCGATTGCCCGGCTCACAGCTTCTGCGACCGAAGATATTGATCCTGCCGAAACAGACCGGCAGATGTTGACAGCGGTCAGTGAATTGCGGAGCCAGGGTGAGTTAACGACGGAAGAATTCCGATCGATCAAGAGTCGACTGGTAAACCGGCTTTCGGAACAGACGGTCGCTGCCGATTCTGACGATTCTTCTCACGACGAACGGCAACGACAGGAAGACGAAGGCGAGTTGGGGCAGTCGACCGAAACCCCTGAAGGGAAAACCATTTCTAACGATGACGCCGCGGACGGAGTCCCGGAGTCGACCGAGGAAACGGTCGAGAAGAGAGATCAGGCTGATTGAGCCGTTTGTTGACTTTCACAAACGCTGACTGCTGATCGCACATCCTTTGACGCATCCAATCTCGGAATCCCGTCAATTTACATAGTTCGCGTGCTCAGGTTTCTGAAGCACGCGACACGGAAGAAACACGGTTGGCAGGGACGCCAATGGTTGTGGAGACAACTCTCCCTGAAAATCGATTGCGAAAAGTTTTTGTACTGACCGGACCATTCTCCAGGCCCAGGACGTTGAGTGCAGAAAAGCTCGCCAAAGATCATCAAAGGAACAGAAATGGCATCTGGCAAGGAATTTGGAACCGGCAAAAAAACGGCGCAAGGCAAACGCAATGCGAACTGTTCATTCTGCCGGAAGAATTACAGGGAAGTTGGCCCGCTGGTCGAAGGACCGGAGGACGTTTACATCTGCGGCGAGTGCATTGAACTATGCCAGTCGATCCTGGATCAGGAAAAACGTCGCCGAGGTTCGAGCAGCACTCTGTTCACCAAGGTGCCGTCGCCGCGCGACCTTGTTGCTGAACTTGACCAGTACGTCATTGGCCAGGAACACGCCAAGAAGATGCTGTCCGTGGCGGTACACAGTCACTACAAGCGACTAATGCACCAGCATTCCGGCGACGATGACGATGTGGAAATCGAAAAGTCGAACATCCTGCTGGTCGGCCCGACCGGCTGCGGCAAAACGCTGTTGGCGAAAACGCTGGCTCGCGTGCTGCAGGTTCCTTTCGCGATCGGCGACGCGACAACTCTGACGGAAGCCGGCTACGTCGGTGAAGACGTCGAAAACCTGCTTCTTAAGCTGCTGCATTCGGCCGACTTCGATATCGAGGCTGCTCAACGAGGCATCATCTTTATTGATGAGATCGACAAGATTGGCAAGACCAGCCAAAACGTGTCGATTACTCGCGACGTCTCCGGTGAAGGCGTACAGCAGGCGTTGTTGAAGATGCTGGAAGGCACTGTCGCCAACGTACCTCCTCAGGGCGGACGAAAGCATCCTGAACAGCAGTACATTCAGATCGACACGACTAACATTCTGTTCGTCTGTGGCGGAACGTTTGTGGGACTCGAAGATATCATCGCCAAGCGACTTGGCAAGAAGGTCATCGGCTTCGGCAACAACTCGTCGACTCAGGAAGAACAGATTCGTGAAGAACTGCTTAGCCAGGCAGACGTCGACGACATCATGGAATTTGGACTGATTCCCGAGCTGCTGGGACGACTGCCTGTTATGGGCACGCTGACACCATTGTCTGCGGAATCGCTGGTCCGAGTCATCACGGAACCGCGAAACGCACTCGTCCGACAGTACCAGAAGCTGTTCGAAATGGAAGAATGCAAACTCGAATTCACCGAAGGGGCGCTGTTCGAGATTGCTCGTCAGGCACGCATTCGAGACACCGGTGCTCGCGGTTTGCGAAGTATTCTGGAACGCACGATGTTTGACATCATGTACGAACTTCCGGAAGTCGAACGCGGACGCACGTTTGTGATCACCGAAGAAATGGTTCGGGGCGAAGAGCCCATGATCGGAAACGATTCCGCAGCGGCGTGAAGACAGGTAACCCGCGTTTCGGTGCCGCATGGCATCGGAATGTACTTACCAGGCTAAGCTTCAGAAGCCCGGCTTTTTATAAAAGCCGGGCTTCTTTCGTGTCACTTATCCCCAATTCATCAGGCGTTTAGATGCCACTGCCCTCCACTCCTCGCGAGTTCGCCATGCATGTCGTGCAGCAACTGCACGCGGCCGGGTTCGAAGCGCTGTGGGCGGGCGGGTGCGTTCGAGATCAGTTGCTGGGCATCGAACCAAAGGACTACGATGTCGCCACGAATGCGACGCCGGAGCAGGTGATTGATCTGTTCGGGAAACGGCGCACGGTGCCAGTCGGTGTGAGTTTCGGTGTGGTGATGGTGTTGGGGCCCAGTAGATCGTGTGGGCAAATTGAGGTCGCCACTTTCCGCTCTGACGGTGCCTATCTGGACGGCAGGCGGCCGTCGGAAGTTGCGTTTTGTTCTGCTGAAGAAGACGCCAAACGTCGTGACTTCACCATCAACGGCATGTTCTACGACCCCGTGAATGATCAAGTGCTTGACTATGTGGGCGGGCGAAAAGATCTGGCTGCCGGAATCATCCGCGCGATTGGTGATGCGACGGCACGATACACCGAAGATAAGCTCCGCATGCTGCGAGCGGTCAGGTTTGCGGCGACGTATCACTTCAAACTTGATGAATCGACAGCGACGGCAATTCGGACGCTGCGAGCCGATTTGACTCAGGTTAGCGCCGAACGAATCGCCCAGGAATTGCGACGCATGCTGGCTCATCCCAGTCGTGCCGTTTCCGTGCGAAACCTTCACGATGTCGGCTTGCTGGACATGATCTTTCCGGCGGTTTTTGAATGCGGTCACGATGCCGAATCATTTGTGGTGACATGCCGAACATTAGACGCCCTGCAGGAAAAAAGTTTCGAGCCTGCACTCGCCACTCTATTGCGTTCGCGCTACGTCGAAGATGCCAGCCAGCCCATTCAGAAGACCGCCGGTATTCGCGCCGAATGTCGTAAATTGAAACTGTCGAACGAAGAAACATCCTGTGTTTCATGGCTGACTGAAAACGCTGTCGTGTTTCAGGCTCCCAGCGATCTGCCCTTGCACGTGATTAAACCGGTTCTCGCGGATGACCGGCGATCGTTGTTGTTGGACCTCCTGCAGGCTCAGGCGAAAGCGATTCACGCTGCGCCTGCAGCGGCGGATTTCCTGAAAGCCTATCTTGCAAGCACGCCGCCGGAAGTCCTGAACCCTCCACCGCTGGTCGGCGGCGCCGATTTGAAGCAGATGAATGTCGAGCCAGGCCCGGCGTTCAAGAGAGTCCTGAACACCGTTCGCCAGGAGCAACTGGACGAGCTGCTGCACGACCACGAATCGGCGATGCAACGCGTTCGAGAGCTGCTTTGATCCGCGCACGATACGTTCAGCTTGCCGGCAAACCGAATCGCGAACTTGAACGTTGGCCTTGGCGCGAATGTTTCAGCCAACCGTGTTAGGTCCACTCAGCCACAATTTCATGCACCGTCTCGCCTTCCAGTGTCTCATAGGCCAGCAGGTGATCAACAATCGCTCCAATGGCGGCCCAGTGATTGTCCTGGGAAAGCGTCTGATACAGCTCAACCGATGATCGTTCCAGAAACTTCATACGTTCACGGTCAGACTTCAGGAACGCGGCCGCCTGCCATGCCAGGCCCCAGTCCATTGCCCATTCGGCGACGGTCGCGGGATGCAGAGGGTCGCCGCGATGGATCATCTCCGTTACCGGACCAGCCAAAGCCACCAACACGGCGTTGCGCTGCAGTTGCTGCTGAGTGAACCGATTTGCATGCCAACGAACGGTTGTGTCGCCGAAGCGTTTTGGTCCGTCGTCCCAATCCGGATCGATCGAGATCGAATCGACTTCGCCGCCCAGGATGGCGGCCATGAAAGCATGTCCCGCTTCGTGCCAGGCCGTGATTTCGTCTTCGTTGACCGGTCGCATGCCGTCGCCAATCGGGTCAAGCCGCGCGGCGAATTGCGTCCGGCTTCGCGGCGCTCGGGAGGTCGATCAGATCATGGATTGACCCGTAGACAGGTACTGTCGAAGGAAGTTCCGTTGTGGGCAACAGAGTCGCTTCAACAGTGCTGGTTGGGCCCAGCATCGTTGAGATCACCTGGCCGTTCACGGTGGTTCCCGGATTGACCTGAAAGTGGAACTTCTTCAGGATCACGGCCAAAGCGGTCCGTAGCTCCATCATCGCCAGCGGTGCTCCGATACACATCCGAGGTCCTGCGCCGAATGGCAGATATTCGTAGGCCGATGGTGAGGCGGTTTCCCAGCGTTCCGGCCGAAATTCGTTCGCGTCTTCGAAAATGTCCGGGCGATGGTGTGTGATGAACTGGCTGAAAATGACGGGCGTGGCCTGCGGCAGGTTCAGCGATCCCAGTGTAGCTGCTGTAGAGGTGACTCGCTGTGAATACGAAGACGCGGGCAGAACTCGCATACTTTCCTTGATCACCCAGTCAAGGTATGGCAGCGACTGCAGTTCCTGAAACGTTGGCGTTTCGCCGGTCGTTGCCTGTGCAATTTCTTCGGCCAGACGTTGCATGACTTCGGGGTGCTGAGCCAGCAAAAACAGGGTCCAGCTAAACGTGTGTGCGGTCGTCAGGTGAGCTGCCGCGAACGTCAGCGTTGCGTGGCCCAGAAGCTTTTCGTCGCTGAGTTGCTGTTCGGATCCTTGAGCCTGAAACATCAGACTCAGCACGTCTGATCGCTGCCCCTTGGTCGCTCCATCGCGGTGCTTGGCGAACATCTCTTTGATGCTGGCTTCCAGATCGTCGGCCATGCTTAGCAGCGTGCCGTAGCTGTCAGTGAATTCCGGGGCCGACACTAACGCCCCGATCCCGACTTCATGATTCTGTCGCACCCACCGGTCGATCTTGCTGCCGAGTTCGACAGAATATTCCGCGTCGTCGATGCCGAACAGCAGAGCACTCGTCATACGGAGCATGAAGTGGACCATTTCAACGTTCAGGTCGCGCTGCTGCCCGAGTTCCCAGTCTTCCATCAGCGAATGCGACAGATCGCAAATCGTGTTGTGATATTCCGGCAGAATCCGGCGCGTGAACACGTCCATCATGATGCGACGGTTTTCGCGGTGCTCGCTGCCGTTCATGCTCAGCAGTCCTGAAGTCACTCGACGCTGAGCCGACCGGCGTCCACCGCGCAGGGCGAAAAACTGGGAGTGGTAGGTATTTGAATCCGTCAGTACCTGCCGATTGAGTTCCGGCGAGAAAACGAACGCAATTCGCTGGCCGTTGTCTTCCAGAACTGCCAAATCTCCGCATTCTGCATGCAGACGCCGCATGCAGTCGATTGGGTTCTTGGGGAATTCCAGCAGATTTCCCTGCTGAATGGGCTGCTTGCCGCTGTGCAGCGGGATGGATGCTGGAGAATTCATGGTGTCTTCCGTGACCGAAAACCGGGCCAATGCGAGTTGCGGTTCCTCCTGAACAGCATTTCTCCCGCTCCGACGGTTTCTTGTAGACGAATTTCGCGTTTACAGCCAGAGATTTCGCCGAATTTCCGCACCTGTGGATCAGCGAGCCGCATCATGGCGGGCTGTTTGCGGTAAAACCTGATCTGCTGTTTTCCCGTCTGGCTGATTTTTCCGCGTTTCGTCGTCTGGCATAACCGTGACCATTTTGATTTGCTGTGTACTGGCCTTTTTAGTTGGCGGAATCCCGTTCGGGTTTCTGGTCGGCCGATTTGTGTTGAAGGACGACATTCGAAACCACGGCAGCGGCAATATTGGCGCGACCAATGTGGCTCGCGTCATCGGCTGGAACTGGGGCGGATTTGTCCTGCTGCTGGACGCGATCAAGGGCCTGCTGCCGACGTGGCTGGCACTGAGATACGCCGCCGACAATCAGCTGGAAAACATGATCCTGCACTTGCCCGTCGCCGCCGGCATCAGCGCGATTGTGGGGCACATGTATCCCGTCTACCTGAAACTTCGCGGCGGCAAAGGAGTCGCGACGGCGCTGGGAGTCGTGCTGGTTTTGGCTCCGAAGGCGGTAGCGATTGCGCTTGCTGCATTTCTGCTGACGGTGGCTGTCACCCGAATCGTAGCGGTTGCATCCATCGTTGCCGCGTTGACCTTCGGGGGCGTTCAGCTGTACCTGATGCGAGACACAATGCTGGATTCGAAGTCTCTGTCGCTGACCGTCTTCGCCATTGCCATTCCGCTGCTCATAATCTGGCGACACCGCAGCAACATTCGCAAGCTGGTCAGTGGCGAGGCCCCTCCTCCACCGGACTCTCCTGCTTCAGACGTTCCTGCATCGGACTCGGATAACGCCGTCGGTTGAACTGGTTTGAAGCCGCGTTGCCCGTCCGCTAGTCGTCGGTGCCCTGCTTTGCTGCTTCAGCCGCACGAGCTTCGATAAACGCCTGTAGCAGGATCTGGGCCGCGAGTTTGTCGATTCGAGCGTGTCGCTGCTTTTTCGAGAGCTGAGCGTCGAACATTTTCGCTTCGGCCTGAACGCTGCTGTAACGTTCGTCCTGAAAGGCGTGCGGCAAGCCAGTGAGTTTGGTTAGCCATTTCGCGTAGCGCCGCGCTTCTTTCGACTTTTGACTTTCGTCGCCGCTCATGTGGACCGGCAGGCCAATGACGAATCCGATGGTTTCGTATTCTTCGACGACTTTAAGGAAGAACGCTTCGTCGTTCAGCTGGCCACGCCGTTCGTAGTTGTACAGCGGGCTGGATATTTCCTGAAACACGTCGCTGACCGCCACGCCGACTCGCTTCGTGCCGTAGTCGATCCCCAGCAGGCGGCCTCGCGCGGGAAGGTTGGAATTGTCGGTTGCAATGGGTTGCACGTAACGGGCTACTTCTCAGGGAACGCGAGTTTGATCGTGTCGCCGGTTGCATCTTCTGTCACTTCCAATGAAAGTTTCCAGACCGTGCTGGCCAGTCGGCAAATGTTGCCCTTTTCTGTGTCGCAATATCCGTAGCTCATTTCGATCGCGATTGTGGCCGTGCCTTCGGTTTCCTGCAACCGAATTTGAAATCGACCGACGCTTCCGTCTGCGGTCGCTTCGTCACGACCTTCCAGAGCGGTGGGATTTAGAATCTGGTCGCCTTCGATCTGGAACACTTCCCACGTAATCGGAGCCAGCGAGTTCAGTTTGAAGCCTGCCGGTACGGCGAGTTCCACGGCCACTTCAGCGGCGTCACCGAGCTTGACGGTTTGTTTCGGCAACAGCTGGACGTTTGCGAGGTCCGGCACGCGACGAGTCTTCGGCGGCGCGGGAGGTGCGACGTCCGGAAGTTCGATGACGCTTACCTGTTTCGTCTTCAGGTTCGCTCGACAAACGCGATGGTTGTTTGTGTCTGCGATATACAGAAAGTCGCCGGCGATGCTTAGGCCGGCTGGTTCGCTGAACTGCACGGGGCTAAGTGAATCGCCTGCCTTGCCGGTGCCCAGCCATGTCGTGACTTCGCCCGTGGCAACGTCCACTTTGCGGATTTTGTGGTTGTAAGAATCGGCCACGTACACGCTGCCATCGTGCCATGCGACGCCCAGTGGATGCTGAAACCGAGCATCCTTGCCAACGGCATCGACGTCTCCAAATGCAAACAGCGACTGCCCTCGTGGCAATTCTGAGGTTCCCGCGATCGTGGTGACCTGTCCGTCCGTGGCCACCGGCACGCTGCGGATGGAAGATCCTTCGCTGTCCGCGACAAAAAACAATGTGCCGTCACCATTGGCCGTTAAGCCGGAAGGCTGAGCGAATGACGAAACGCTCAACCGACCGTTGATGATATCTTCGCGAGCGTTCCCGGCATGCACGCCGATGGTGTCGCTTCCGATTTCGTGTGACCAGATTTGGTGCGGCCCGGCCATCGCGATAAACAGAGTGCCGTCAATGTGCAGCAGATCCCACGGGCTGTTCAGCTTCGTTTTCTTTAAGTCACCATTGACGTCGCGAGGTCGTCCTTGTTTGCCGGTGCCGGCGAGCGTCGACACGGTTTCGGCTTCCAGGTCGATGACTCGGATCAGATGGTTTTCTGTGTCTGCTACGTAAAGAGTCTCACCCACCAGCTCCATGCCTTGAGGGTGATCAAACTCCGCTCGATCAAAATCACCGTCTGCCGACCCGATCGTGCCTTTGCCAATCGTGTGCAACAGGTTGCCGTTGAGGTCTGTCACAACGATGCGGTTGTGGTTGCTGTCAGAAATAAACAGCCGATTTGATTCTGCATCCGCCAGCAACTTGCCGGGATATCGCAGCGAAGTCGGTTCGGTATTGTTGGCCTCAAGATCGAACACCAGTGGTGTTTCGTCGAGCGTACTTTTGGCTCGATGATACTTGACGATTTTGCTGATGACGGCGTCGAAGAGTTCACGATTACCTTCGCCGCCCTGCGACCCGATGAAACGACCTTCCGGATCAATTAACGCCAGAGTTGGCCATGATCGCGTGCCGAACTTCCGCCAGATCAGCATTTCGTTGTCATTGACGACCGGATGCTTGATTTCGTAACGCAGTATCGCATCACGAATGTTTTCTGATAGCTTTTCGTTTTCGAACTTTGCCGAATGGACGCCGATGACGACCAGTTCCTTTTCGTACTTCTCTTCCAAAAACTTCAGGTCGGGCAACACGTGAATACAGTTGATGCAGCAGTACGTCCAGAAGTCCAGCAACACAACTTTGCCACGCAGATCCTTCAGGTCGATGGGGGCGGAGGTGTTCAGCCATTCGCTGCCGCCGTCCAATATTCCCGGCGACACGGTGACCGCATCTGGAAATGGGTTGGCCGGAAGAGCGGCCGGTTCCGCATCATCGCTGGCCGCTTGTGTAGCAGCTTCAGCTTTTGACGAATCCTGGTCCTCGTCCCACGCCCTTGCAGACGGTGCGATGATCGTCGCCAGAAGCAGCCCTGCGACAAGGAAGAATGGAATTGTTCGTAGCCTCATAATCGCCTCATCAGATAATCGATGTCGCTTCCTGCGTTACTCAGATGCCACGTTCACACCCAGCGTCTGCAATGCCATTCTAGTGAGCGGCGTCGCCGTATACACCTCCGCATGGATG
Source organism: Fuerstiella marisgermanici (assembly GCF_001983935.1). Lineage (GTDB taxonomy): Bacteria > Planctomycetota > Planctomycetia > Planctomycetales > Planctomycetaceae > Fuerstiella > Fuerstiella marisgermanici. Next base: position 8,694,106 of record NZ_CP017641.1, read on the forward strand.
CCAAATGTGCGAGCCTTCAAGACATAGTCTTCGATGTCGTCCGTGTAGAAGCACGATTCGGGTTCGCAGTTGGCCTTACGAAGAGCGTCCTCGTAAATCGCAGGTTCAGGCTTCAGAGCTCCCGCTTCGTAGGACGTTGTGAAGGCGTCGAAGTGCTGCAGAATGTCGAATTTGCGCTGGATGAATTCCAGATGAGTCACGCTGGTATTGGATAGCAGGACCAACCGAATTTGAAGCTGCTTTAGCTCCTTCACCAACGGCACAATCGAATCGTTAAGCCAGAAGATGTCGGCAGCCGCCAGCTTCAGAGCGTCGAAATCGACAGTGCGTCCGCATTCTTTTTCAAAGCCGGCGTGGAACTGTTCTTCAGAAATCTCACCACGCTCAAGCTTCAACTGCAGGCCGGATCCCAACAGCACCGCTTTCGTTTGTTCCAGCGAAGCGCCGGTTGCTGCCGCGACGTTTTGGCACATTCTGTCGTGACAAAAATGGACCAGCACATTGCCCATGTCGAAGAAGCAGGTCTTAATTGCCATTGGTGATCGTTCCATCGATCGGGCTGGAGGCCGTCGCATATAATTTTTTCGGAATGCGCCCTGCCAGTGATGCCTGGCGACCGCAGATGCACGCCTGCCTCATCGCATCCGCCATCAAATGCGGGTTTGCGGCGCTGGCGATTGCTGTGTTCAGGAGGACTCCGTCGCAACCGAGTTCCATGGCAAAGGCGACGTCGCTGGCGGTGCCGACGCCGGCATCAACAATCACCGGGTAATCGGGATCGTCTTCCTTCAGATACTCCATGCAGATGCGAACGTTGTTCGGGTTGAGTATCCCCTGCCCGCTGCCGATCGGGCTTCCGGCGGGCATCACGGATGTTGCTCCGGCTTCCTTTAAACGGCGAGCCGTAATCGGATCATCAGACGTGTAGCACAGAACCTGAAATCCGTCGTCGACAAGTTGCCGACAGGCTTCGATGGTGGCGACGGGATCGGGCAGCAGCGTTTTCGTATCGCCCAGCACTTCCAGCTTGACCCAGTCGGCACCGGGATTCTCAAGGCCGCGAAGGATTTCACGCCCCAGTTTTGCGACCCGAACAGCATCCTCCGCCGTAAAGCAACCTGCCGTGTTGGGCAGAATGGTGTACTGATCCAGATCAATGAAATCCAGAATGTTGCGACCGTCTGCGTCGACCAGTCGTTCACGCCGTACTGCGACGGTGATCACGTCAGCCCCGCTGATCTTCAGGCATTCCTGCATCTGCTCGAACGTGGCGTACTTGCCCGTGCCGACAATCAGCCGCGATTTCAGCGTATGAGTTCCGATAACGACATCGGAATCGGCAGATGGTTGTGTGAGAACTGTGGTCATTGGATCTTCGAGTTGCCTAATTTCGTGTCTTGCCGATTGCCCGTTTGGCACCTTCGCATCACTATCCTACACCAGCGACCAACGGGAGCATCGCCGGCGCTTCAGTCTGACACCGTCACCCGGCTACCACGCCAACCGCCCGCCGGTGCATACCGGCTAACCGCCGCCAACGAGGGTTACGATTTCGATGCGGTCGCCGGGCTGTAGTGTGCATTCCGCGTGTTGTTCGCGAGGCACCAGTTCCATGTTACGTTCGACGGCGCAGTAACGATTGTTGATGCCCAAATCCATCAGCAAATCGCCGATCGACCATGCGGGATCGACGGATTTTTCTTCGCCGTTAAGTTCAATACGGATCATTGTGCCACGCTCGTTTTCGGCAGGTGTGTCGCCATCAGGAAGTGTAGTCAAGCCGGGCAACAACGTTAAGGCAGCGATCCGCCGAGTTGTTCAAGCTGGCGAAATTCCCGATTCAAACCTGAATCCTTAACCACCGGGCTCGCGAATACCGCCACGTCATCAGGCAGGCTCGCAGAAAAATATCTGCGAACATACCGCACCAGGCACCCACAAGGCCGAACTGAAAGTACACGCCCATCAACCACGCTCCGGGTAGCCGAAGCAGAAACACGCCTGTTAGTGATACCAGCATGGGAAACCGAGTGTCCCCGGCTCCGTGCAACGCCGTGCGGAACACCAAAAACAGAATCAACGGCAACTGAAACATTGCCAGTGCCTGAAATGCCGGAGTTCCGACGGCCACCACCTGCGGGTCCTGATGCATCGCCGTGTAGATCGCTTTTGCACCAAAAAAGAAAATGCCGGTGACCAGCGTTGCCAGCATTCCGCATTGCAACGCCGCTTCGAAGCCTGCCTTGTACGCTCGCTTTAGCTTTCCGGCACCCAGCGACTGCCCCACCACCGTTGCCGCCGCCTGGCCCCACGCCATCGCGGGCAGGTAAGTAATCGCTTCGACCTGAATGCCAACCACATGAGCCGCGAAGACCACGTCGTCACTCACGCCGGGCATGACAACTCGACGAATGATCATCAGAAACGTAAACTGCCCGCACCAGTTCAGAAGACTGTCGGCAGCGGCAAAACGTCCCAAACTCACGAGCCGCCGCACGATGACAGTATCCGGCTTCATCAGCGATACCGACAATTTCAACGGATCGCTGCCGATGCGTAGCACGAACAACATTGCCAGCCCGCCCATCAGTCGAGCCGTTACGGTGCCGCCCGCGATCCCATACACGCCGAACGCAGGCAGCAGCTGCATCGGAAAGTTGATCGGGCTGTCAGGGCCGATGCCATACACCAGAGAAACCGAAACGATCATGTTCAGAATGCTGATTGCACCCAGAATCGCCATCGGCCGCTTCATGTCGCCTGCTCCACGCAGGGCCGCAACGCCAACCATGGTCACGCCCGTCAGCAGGTGTCCGCAGGCATCCAGACGCAGATAGTTGAGTGCGATTTCTGCCGTCCGCCCGGTCATGTTGAAGCCGGCGACGAACACGGGTGCCATCAGGAACAACACAATCGACATCACAACGCCCAGCACCTGTCCCAGCAGCAGCGATACGTTCATCACGCGATTGGCATGAGTCAACTCGCCGGCGCCGCAGTTACGAGACACCAGTGCCGTGGTGCCCACGCTGACCGACATCACCAGCAACCCGCCCAACCAGCCAATGTAGGCACTCATTCCAATCGCCGAGGTGGCGGCTGCGTCGATGCGTCCGCTTAGCCACGTGTCGAACATGCCGACACAAAACGTCAGAAACTGTTGCAGCAGCGTCGGGACGGCCAGCACCAGAATTTGCTGCCGCAGGTTGCCATGCACAATGTTGTGCCGTCGAGTGGCTCCATGTTCAGAACGAGCTGTCAGTTTGAGCTGCCTTCTCTCATCAAGGACGAATTAAGGAGGCATTGTCCCGCGCTGCACAGCCGCTGTCGAGTGTGGGTAAGTAGCGGTCGCAATGTGGAGAAAGCGTAATCGGTTGTTGTCAGAGCCATAGGTCGCGAGCCTGACTATCGCCGTTCAAGTTGGTTGCACGCACGCACCCAGGTCGTGAACGTGCAATTCGAGGCACATATTCGCATTTCCGATCCGCCGCAACAGGTGAACAGCCAACGATTGGAACGCACGCTCCTTGCTTCTACACTTCCGCCGCATTCGAACTGATGGACGCGGACGGGAACTCATGTCGAAACGGAAGGCCAAGCCAACCAGTGCCGCGTCAAACGCGACGGTCGGGCAACTTGAAAAGATCGTGTCCGGTGGACAGACGGGGGTGGATCGAGCGGCTCTCGACGCCGCGTTAGAGGCCGGCCTTCCAATTGGTGGCTGGTGTCCTGTTGGTCGGCGGTCCGAAGCTGGGCGTATTCCCGCAGTCTATCCCCTTCAGGAAACGGCCGCGAAATCCTACGCCATTCGCACAGAATGGAACGTCCGCGACTCCGATGGAACCCTGATCATTGTGCTGGCCGACATCAGCAGCGGCACTAAACTGACCGTCGGGATGGCTCGAAAGCTGCAGAAACCGTTCAAGGTTGTGCATCTGCGTCCTGCAAAAGCGCCCAGCCTGTTTAGGGATGAGAATTCGCTGAATGACGCGGTAGAAACAGTTGTCGACTGGATTCGCGACCATAGAATTCGCGTCCTTAATGTGGCGGGGCCGCGCGGCAGTTCTGATGACGCCGTTTACCCGGAATCCCGCCAATTCGTAAGTTTGCTGCTGGAACAACTGACCAAAGATCGCGATTGAGACATGGCCGAAAACTACATCATGACGATTGATCAACTTACTCGTATGTATGACGAGAAGGAGATACTCAAGGATGTCTGCCTGTCCTTCTACCCCGGCGCGAAGATTGGCGTGCTTGGCAACAACGGTGCTGGCAAGAGTACGTTGCTGCGAATTATGGCGGGTGAAGACACCGACTACATGGGCACGGTGCGACCAGCCAAAGGCATTAAGATTGGCTACTTTCCTCAGGAACCACGCCTTGATCCGGAGAAAACCGTCGGTGAATGTGTGGAAGATGCTGTCGCTGAATCGCGAGCGGTCCTCGACGAATTCAACGAACTGAGCATGAAGCTGGGCGAAGAAATGTCGCCCGAAGAAATGGACAAGGTCCTGGAAAAGCAGGCCAAAGTTCAGGACCAGATCGACGCCGCCAACCTGTGGGAACTGGACCGGACCCTGGAGATCGCGGCGGACGCGATGAGACTTCCCGAAGCGGATGCCATCATCGGAAACCTATCCGGCGGTGAAAAGCGGCGAGTGGCGTTGTGCCAGTTGCTGCTGATGAGTCCTGACATTCTGCTGCTGGACGAACCGACCAACCACCTTGACGCGTCTTCCGTTTCGTGGCTGGAAAAATTCCTGCACACCTTTCCCGGAACCGTCGTCGCGATCACTCACGATCGCTACTTTCTGGACAACGTCGCTGGCTGGATTCTGGAACTCGATCGCGGCCGAGGCATCCCGTACGAAGGCAATTATACTTCGTGGCTGGAGCAGAAAAAGAAACGACTCGAACAGGAAGAACGCGGCGAAACTCGCCACCAGAAGGAACTCAAGAAAGAACTTGAGTGGGTGCGAATGTCTCCCAAGGCGCGAGCCACAAAGAATAAGGCTCGCCTGGAACGCTACGAACAATTGCAGGCCAAAGAATACGACGCTCGCGACGAGGCCGCTCAGATTCAGATCCCGACAACTCGTGCACTCGGTAAGAAAGTCGTCATCACGGAAGGCTTGTCGAAGTCGTTCGACGGTCGCATGATATTTGAGAACATGAGTTTCGACTTGCCACCCGGTGGGATCGTCGGAATCGTCGGCCCGAACGGTGCGGGCAAGACGACTTTGTTTAAGATCATCATGGGCACCGAGAAACCAGATTCCGGCACGATCGATATCGGTGACACGGTCGACATCTCATACGTCGATCAGTCGCGAGATTCACTGGACCCGAAGAAGTCCGTGTACGAAGAAATCTCAGGCGGTGCCGAGATTCTGGAAGTCGGCAAGACGAAAATTCACGCGCGAGCCTACTGCGGGCGATTCAACTTTAAGGGCAAGGACCAGCAGAAATTCGTCGGCGACCTGTCCGGCGGGGAACGCAACCGAGTCCACATGGCCAAGCTACTGCGTTCCGGCGGCAACCTCCTGCTGCTCGACGAACCGACAAACGACCTGGACATCGACACGTTGCGAGCTCTGGAAGAAGGCTTGTCCACGTTTGGCGGTTGTGCTGTAGTCGTCAGCCACGATCGCTGGTTCCTTGACCGCATCGCGACTCATATTCTGTCGTTCGAAGGTGACGGCACAGTCGTGTGGTGCGAGGGCAACTACCAGATGTACGAACGCGAACGCAAAGAACGCCTCGGCGAAGAATCCGAACGCCCCACCACCGGCCGCTTCAAACCACTCACCCGCTAGGCCGGTACGCACCGGCGGGCGGTTGGCGTGGCGAGGGAGTGAGCCGGACGAAAACGGAGGCGCCGGCGTTGGTTTCGCTGGGTGGCCGGTGCCCATCGGCGCGGCGTGCGAGTGAGCATGGTAGAAGCGGAAGCGTCGCCGTTGGTCGCTGGCAATTGTCGAGGAATAAGTTCTTCCTGTGGCTGCCTGGCTCGGATGACGTGGAACTTACGTCTTGCGTTCTTCACTATTGAGCAGATTCAATCGCGACCTGAACAAGTCGGGTTCACTGCTGCGTTAACCCCTCCCGCAATTTGTTGTGGGAGGGGTCGATCGAGCGAAGCAAGATGGTCCATCCGGGTTCTTTTTGGGTGAGGCGTTAATTCGTTAGTTTTCGTGGGATGCAGGGAACAGACTTTTACGAACAGATTTTGGGACTGACGGGGCCGTGGTTTGTGGCGGACGTTCAGCTGGATATGGAAGCTCAACAGGTCGACGTTTTCGTCGAACATGGCGAGGGCGAAACTTTTTGCTGTCCGGATTGCGACAGGCAGCTGCCGTGCTATGACCACACGAAGTCTCGCAAATGGCGGCATCTGGACACGATGCAATTTGCGACCATCCTTCATGCCCGCACGCCTCGCGTGAAGTGCCCGGATCATGGCGTCAAACAGATCAGGCTTCCCTGGGCGGAAAAGAACAGCCGCTTCTCATTGTTCTTTGAACGCTTCGCCATCGACGTTCTTCTGGCCACACAAACCGTGAAAGGGGCGTGCAGCATTCTGGGGATCTCATGGGATGAATCGTGGCACATTCTGCAGAAGGCGGTGGCTCGCGGGAAGGATCGCAAACAATCGAAGAACCTCCCTCGAATCGGCATCGACGAGAAAGCCTTTCGAAAACGACACAACTACGTCACGCTGATCTATGACTTGGACAAGAGCACTGTCGAAGCGATTTCCGATGGTCATGACACGGCAGCCGCTGATGCCTGTTTCGATCAGCTTTCCGACAGTGAAAAGCAGTCTGTGGAGGCGGTTGCGATGGACATGAGTGCCGCATACGTCAAGAGCACCAAAGGCAACATTGCATTGGCCGAACAGAAGATTGTGCACGACCGCTTTCACATCATGAAGCTGGCAACCGAAGCCGTCGACAAGGTCCGTCGGTCGGAGCAGAAGAAGCTTCGCGCCGAAGGCGATGATCGATTGACGGGAACTCGTTATCTGTGGCTTTCGGGCCAGGAGAATCTCAGCGAAAAACAGCAGGAACGCTTTGATGCCGCATGGAAGGCAGAGTTACTCACGGGCAAAGCGTGGGCCTACAAGGAGATGCTGCGAGACCTCTGGGTTCATGACACTCCGGCAGAGGCCACGACGTTCTTCAATGACTGGTACAAGCGAGTCATCCACACAAAGCTGGAGCCAATGAAGAAAGTCGCTCGCACGATCAAAGAACGCTTAGCCAATGTGGTGAGCTACTGCACTCACGGAATCACAAACGCCGTCGCCGAAGGAATGAACAGCAAAATCATGGCCATCAAACGAAGAGTCGGCGGATACCGAAACCGCGACAACTTCAAAACCGCCATCCTCTTCTACTGCGGAGGACTCGACCTCTACCCACAATAATCCCGGATGGACCAGCAAGATCGGGGGAGGGGCGAACGCATTGATGTAGCGACCCTGCCTGTGCCGATCCGCTAAACAATCATTCCGAAGCGACCGCTGTGCCGTTTTTATTCCTCGTCGGTGTCAGCTTCGCTCGGGGGCGATTCACTGGCATCATCCACCTGCACTTCAGCCGCGGGCGGCGCGTTTAGTTTTGCATAGACCTTATTCGCTGTCAGACAGGCCAACACGCACGACACGCAGAAGCCGATCACAGCCACGACGATCATCGCCTGAGGAACCTTGCGTTCACCAACGAGATCTTTGCGCGTTCCCAGATAAATCAGCGACGCAGCCAGAGCCGGAAGTCCGATGACGGTACAGGCCTGAGCGATCGTAATCAGCGCGACCGTGCTGCCTTCCTGGGCAAGCGACGCGATCGCGACGCCCATTCCGACCAGCAGTGCTAAAGCAGTCATGTGCAGCGGCCACTTGTCCTGCAGCCGGGCTCCTAAGCCGAGCGAGTCTGACATTACGGTGCCGCCGATCATCGCGTTCACCAGGAACGAACTAAGTGCACCGGCCAGAATTCCGCCGCAGAAGATAAATTTGGCGGAAACGCCGAATGATGGCTCCAGTTGCCGAGCGACATCCGCCACGCTTTTCATTTCAACCGGATCGGGGTGACCGTAGAAGACTCGCCACGAAGTCAAAAGGATGATGGCCGTCATTCCGCCCAGCATGGTGATACTCACGACGGAGTCCGTCAGTGCTTCCTTCACTTCGCCCAGGCCCCAGCCCTTTTCTTTCACCAGATACGCCTGATAGAACGCTCCGCCAATGGAGAACGTCGTTCCGATCATGCCCAGCAAAGCCAGCCAGTCGGTGTCGCCGGTTGGTACGATCGGTTCGAAGCCACGGGGCTTGGCAAAGATCACGACGAAGTTGACCAGAAACGCCGTCCCCATCAGCGCCATGAGAATTTTCATGACGCTCTCGACAGACTTGTACAGATTCGGCAAAAGGTACAGAAAGCCAATGATCAGAACGTTGGCCGTCACGATGATTGCGCAACGAGGTCCAAAGCTTAACTGACCGTCGCCCAGCATCGGCTCAATTCCACCCAGCAACGCCACGTTGTTGGATGACTGAAAGAATGCCACCAGCGTAAACAGTGTGAGTCCAATTGCGACTGACACCCAGCGTCCCAGGCGACTTGCCAGTTCGTCGCACAAGCTCTTTTCGTAGACCGCTCCTAGACGAGCCGACAGTGCGACCATTGCGATCATCAGGATGGCCGCGATGACGACAACAGGCAGAGCGGCGATGCCCAGATTGGCTCCGACTTTGGAGCTGGTCAGAATCGAACCCGGCCCCAGCACGACTGCAGCGACGATAATGGCGGGACCAACAGACTTGAAAATGTTCTTCATGGTTTGGTTTTAGTGGGAAGTTGAACGGCGGGAAGAGCGGCAGCTGACGCCTGCAAATCGGGGGTGTAGAGGTCTGTGAATTGGGACGGTTTAAGCGGCTGGAGATCGATGGGATTTGATGCAGGCACACTGTGCCTTAGGTTGTCGTACGCAAATCATTGTTCGATGTTCTGGTGACGTGTACTTACCCTGCTGCGATACCGTCGCCGGTTTTCTTCTGCGTCATTTTCGAAACCAGAAACAGTGTGAGAAACCCGAGCGGTATCGTCACGATGCCTGGCTGGCTAAACGGAACATAGCCGGGGTGGCCGGTAATTTTGTAGACGTCTTTAAATGTGTCGGCACTGAGCAAGATCCAGCCGAGTGAGCTAATCATGCCGACAAGTACGGCCGCAATGACACCCTGTTTGGTCGTTTTGTTCCAGAACAGAATCATTACTAAAGCCGGAAGATTGGCCGATGCCGCGATGCTGAAGGCCCAGCCCACCAGGTAGCCGACATTCATACCCTGGAACTTAATTCCCAGCACGATCGCTATCACGCCAACCACGACCGATGAAATCTTGGCAACACGAACTTTTTCCGTATCGGTCATCTGCCAGCCCAGATAGCTGCTAAGCAGGTCATGAGTCACCGCGCCCGCGGATGCGAGAATCAGTCCGCTGACGGTGCCCAGCACGGTTGTAAAGGCGATGGCTGAGATCGCTCCGAACAGCCAGGTACTCATGCTTTTCGCCAGCAGCGGAGCAGCCATGTTACTGTTGGTGACGTCCATCGCGCCGCTTGTCATGGCTCCGAGGCCAAGATACAGCGTTAGCACATAGAAGAACCCGATGCTCGCGATGCCCACAATGGTGCTCTTGCGAGCACTGCTTTCGTCTTTCACCGTGTAGTAGCGAATCAGAATGTGGGGCAGCGATGCAGTCCCGCAAAACAGGGCCAGCATCAGCGAAAGAAAGTTCAGTTTGCCCATTATGGAATCGCCGCGAATGCCCGCGAACTTGGGATGTTCACCCGGTCGAAGTACTTCGGAACCTGGTGTTGGCTTCGGGAAGTACACGGTGGTCTTCGTGTCTTCGTCTTCCTGAATGTCAGCCTTGCGCCACAGAATCACTTCGCTTTTCTGCAGAGTGCTAAAAAATTCCGCCATGCCCAGCGGTCCCGTTTCTGACTCGCCATCGGGCAGCTTCGAAACTCGACCAATCGCGTCCAGAACGGCTTCGCCTTCGCCGGTCCCCATTGGTTTGCCGTTGATCAGCGTGCTGCCGGCGTCATCAGTGACCCACTGGCATTCGCGTAATAAGACCTCACCGCCGTCGTTGCCTGTCGAATCAATTCGCCAAACCGATGGATTTCCGGCTGCATCTTGCGTTCGGACAAACGGCTGATCGCTCCAACCACCATCGGCCGGCAATACGTTCTGGCCAATCGCTGCTTCCAGTGCGGCCTGATCAGACGTGATATCTGCAGGCAATGGTCCGACGGTAGCGAAGACTCGCTGGTCCTCTCCGGCAGGCATGGTGGAAAAACCGCGATCCAGAATCATCCACGTCAGAATCGCGCTGAAGATGACCAGCAGCGAGCCCTTCAGAAACTGAATCCACGTTGTCGAAACCATGCCAGCGGTCACCACAATCATGATGACCACCGTTCCGACCATCAGCACGCCCGCCCAGTGAGGCAGCCCGAGCAGTGGTTGCACCAACGCTCCCGCGCCCACCATCTGAGGGATCAGGTAAAAGATGCTGACCACCAGCGTGCTGATGCCTGCCGCGAGTTTAATGCCCTTGCTGTTGAACTTCGCGTCCAACGCATCGGCGAACGTGAACTTGCCCAGTCGCTTCATCGGTTCGGCGACAACAAACAGAGCCACGATCCACCCGGCCAGAAAGCCGATGGAATACAAGAATCCATCGTAGCCCGACACCGCGATCATGCCGCAGATGCCGAGGAATGAAGCTGCCGAAAGGTAGTCGCCCGCAAAAGCGATCCCGTTGACGAACCATGGGATTTGTCCATGAGCCGCGAAGTAGCCTTCTGACGACTTGGCTTTCCGTCCCAGCCAGAAGCTAAGTCCCAGCGTGAAGCCCACGAACCCCAGAAACAGAATAATGGCCTGCGAAGATGCTTCGTGAATCATTACACGTCCTCCGTTTTAGAGGACTCAGATTCACCTGCGGTTTCATTCGCAGCGACAGCGGCCGGCGGAGCTTCCGGTGCCGGGGCGTCTTCGCCTGTGCAAAGCATGCCGTAGATCAGAGCCAGCGCCAAAGCGGCGACGATGAGTCCGAAGCCGTACAAAATGGCGAGGTTAATCCCAGCCAGCGGCGTGATTTCCATGGTGTGCGGGGCGAAGGCATTCAGCAGCACGAAGCCGCCGTACAGCACCAAATAAACGCAAAACAACTGCAGCCCCAACCGGGCATTCTTCGATTCCATAATGTTCTCGCCGTTACCGTTCAAAAGTCAAAAACCGTTGCGGGCATTGGCCGAGCACCATAACCACTCGTTTAGGAAAACGGTAGGGAACGCCGAGGATCAAGCGGGGTAGGAAGACTTAAGAATCTGTTCTGCCGTGACTAATCGATACCTCGTGACGATTCACTGACCTTCGCGTCATTGAAGGAGACCCAAATTTCGATATCCAAACTGGCGCAGAGCGACAGGAACGGCGGAGAAAACGAAACCATTTTGTTGGCCGGACCAACATAGAACGTGGCTGTGGGACGGTTCGTTCGATCAATCGCGTAGTCCAGGTTTTTGTACTCTGCAGCGATAAGCCTTGTTAGTTCGTATTCGGCGTCGCTCCAATCCTCGACATCGCAGAGCCGGATCATCAGGGATGTCCCGGCGGGCCCTTCCCCAGCATCGTCAACAGGTTCCATCAATGACGCGCATGCTGACCGAAGCTCAGCCAAGGGAGATGTCGAGCAAATATGCAGGTAGGTATATGTTTCCCGCTCATCCATTCTTGCAAACATTCGAAATGGTAATGTGCTGCCTGACCGTGCCCGACCGTCACGCTCATATCTCGCACCGACGGCGCGTGTCGTTGCGATCACTGTCAGCTCCGGTTATGGATGCCCCTTTACACCGTTCTCGAACTTTTCGAAGTAGCCGTGCTGCTTGATGTCATCGAGATACGGTTGCACATACGACCACATAAAGACGGCCGTGCCATCCACCCCCAATCGGCTGGCGATGCTTAGATAGTCGTCGACGTCGGACGCCTTGTCGATTTGCCCGTGACTCGTCCTGATGCCCAGACACACTGTCACGTCGATCGGCTGCCCCAGTTTCTTGTTGATGTCGAGCGCGCCCTGGATTCGATCTTCAAACACCTGCAGGTATCGGTCGCCGTAGTTCTTCGGAAAGCAGTATCCCGACACGTTCACCATGTCGATGTACTTGTTCTTCGCCCACGTGCCCCAGTCCTGGGCGACGCGGTGGTTCTGAGTGACGTGTGGTCCCCACGAATAAATGGCCAACTTGATTTCCGGTTGCTGTCGGCGAAGTTCGACACTGATGTTACGCATTAGTTCCGTCAGGCAGTCTTCTTTGAATCGCTGCAAGGCCTGAGTTCGATCGGTCGCTGATTTGTCACTCATCAGCTTGTCGAACTCAATCGCCCCTTGAGGATCCAGTTGCATGGGCCGATTGTTAAATCTCAGGTAGTCCAGCAGCAACCCATCAGGTTTGTACTTTCCGGCGATTTCCTGCAGCACGGATACGACCCATGCCCTCGCCTGCGGATGGCAAGGGCTGATGTGGCCGATGGGGCTGCCCGTATCATCTCTCAGTGCCCAGTCGGGATGTTGCCGCAGAATGCCTTTCGGCTCATTCTTGCCGCAGGCCAAAACACAGATCACGGGATACACCTGCAATCCACGCGCTCGAGCAGCTCGAACGACCACACGCAGCGGGTCCCAGTTTGGGTACAGATTGGTGGGAATGATGTCTGTTGGGTACAGGGACGCCCCAGCCGTTGTTGTTGCGTAAGGCATCACAACTCGCAGCCCGGAAGCCTTGAACCTGTCCAACTGTTCTTCAATCGAACGTTCTCGGGTGGGAATGTCGGAACTCGAATCAAACATCCGAGGGATGTTCAGGTAAGCCCCCATGAACGGCTGGTCCTCACATTGAGCCGTCTTTGCACTCACTGCAGACAGGCACAATGTGGCCAGCAGCCACGGTGTTGCGCGACGTGCCTGTGGTCTTGTCGTCCTCATCGCCTGGTTTTTCCCTTGCCGGTTGTTCATTCTGGCTGTTCACTCTTGGGGACGAAATCTGATGTCGTCAGTCCGCCCGCTTGCGCACTCACCGTAGCGATATCCGACGGCGCATGGAAGTTTGGCGGGCGACTCAACGGCGGGTGTGGTTGAAGCGGGCCCGCATCAGGTTCAGTCAAAAAGTTGTCCCATGGCTACGAGGTCTCAGCCCCGTTTTATTCGGCCCCAGCGGACTTTGGTCGTCGGGCCATGTCCGCGCGTCGTAGTGCAGGAATGCCACCTCTGGGAGCAAGTTCGCTTGATTGCGGGTCCGAATGGTGTGCCAGTCTCAGGACTGGGATGCTCCGGTCCGCCCCTGCAAATCGCCGGAATGGGCACTCCTCGCGTGCCGATTGCCCTGACAAATTCCTACGAACTGCAAGTGTGGCATGGCCGCTGCAGACGCTGTGTTTGTTGACGCTTTTGGGCTTTGTGTTTTGTCTCACGGCCAGCTAAAGTCTAAGACCTACGGGCATTCACCCTGCGGTCACACCGTGAACGAATTTTGGGTTGTCGGGGCCATCGCCGACTCCTGACCGGATCGAAAAGTACACCGAATCAAATGATTTCGGGAGGATATTTGTGTCGGCGTATTATTGGATAGTCCTGAGCCTCCCGGCGTTGCTGCTGGCGATTGACTTCGGCTATCGGCAGTTCGCGACGCGCCGAATTCAGACGATCATTGAGAACGTACCGACTTTTGCCGCCGTTCCCGCATCAGCGCCGTCAGGGCGAGATGTGGTTCGGATTCCGACGAAGGACGGCCTGACGCTGGAAGGCTGTTTACACCTGCCGACTGGCGAACCTCAGGGAATTATTCTGTTCTGCCCGGAACTGAACGGCAATCACTGGACCGGGTTAACATATGGCCAGGCTTTGTTGGACGCAGGTTTCGCTGTGCTCGCGTTTGATTTCCGAAACCAGGGCTACAGCGAGCACCAGTCCGGCTATCAGCCGATTCATTGGGTGACCGAATTCGAATTGACGGACATCGAAGGCGTGCTCGCGTGGGCTCAGCAGCAGGAAGGCCTGGAGTCGTTGCCCGTGGGCATCTTCGGAGTTAGCCGAGGCGGCAGTGCGGCATTGCTGGCCGCAGCCCGGTTTCCTCAAATTCAGGCCGTCGTGACTGACAGCGGTTACGGGACGATGGCCATGATCCAACACTTCATGACGAAGTTCTCGCGGTACGTGGTGCCCGACTGGTTTTTCCATCGCCTGCCGCGCTGGCACGTGGTGTGGGTTCTGTGGCAAACGCTGGCTCGCAGCGAACGAAGCCGCAACTGCAGCTACGTGCATCTGGAACACGCGGCGCGACAGTTTGATCGGCCGGTACTGATGATTTCCGGTAGCCGCGATTCGTACGTCACGCCGCGAGTCACCCGCGAAGTGGCTCGGCTGTTGAGCTGCGAAGATTCTGTCTGGATCGTGGAAAATGCCAAGCACAACAAGCCGCGTGTGAAGGCGAAGGACGAGTACGACGACCGACTTGTGCAACATTTTCGGAAGCACCTTTGCAACGTTCCGGACGCCGAACTACGGCCTCAGGATTCGTTCCGCGTAGCGTGATTTCGATGCTCAGAAAGTAGGTGCCGACCGCCGGGCGGCACATCGCCGCAGGCGACCTACAACCTTGCAACAGCGAATTTCGCTGACTTGTGGCCGCGGAACAAGCGTTTCGCGCTACGAAGGCTGTTTCCCACGAGCCCAAACGGGCGACAACAAAAGGGAAACTGCTCTACCTGGCACGCACAGGCGACCGCCGAACTGCGGTTGACCACTCGACGCAACAGCAACCGAACCCTGAGCGCGGTTTGCCCAAGGGGAATTCCGTCGGGCCGCCGGAACCTACTTATTTGCCTGGACTTTCGGACTTGATTTCGTCCGCCGATTCCACAGCTGCCGCGTTCGCTTTTCGATCGTCGTCTCGACGCTGCAAATCGGCGTCGCTTAGCAGGAACCCCGCCACGCAGGCGGTCATGAAGGCGGCCAGAGTTCCTCCGGCCATGGCTCGTAGACCGAGTTTCGCGAGGTCGGACCGACGCCCTGGAGCAACTCCGCCAATGCCGCCGAGCTGAATTCCGATTGAGCTAAAGTTGGCGAAGCCGCACAAAGCGTAAGTCAGGATCATCTGCGTCCGCAGGCTGAAAGGCGTCTCCATTTTTCCCAACTGAGCGTACGCATAGAATTCGTTCAAAACGGTGCGCACGCCGAGAATTCCGCCCGCCGCAAGGCATTCGTCGGACTTGACTCCCATCAACCAGGCGAACGGAGCAAACACGTAGCCGAAGGCGAGTTCCATGGTCCACTTCTGAGCGCTGGGATAACTTAGGTAGTGAGCCACCAGGCCGCCGACCCACGACACGAAAGCGTTGCCCATCGCGACGAACGCCGTGAAGACGATCAACATCGCTCCCACGTTTAATGCGAGTTGCAAACCGGCCGAAGTGCCTTCCGCCGCCGCTTCGATGACGTTCACGCTGGGCGAATCGGCCGTGCCTTTGACGTTGCCCTGAGTCATTGACGATTCGGTTTCCGGCTGCATGATCTTCGCGATCATCAACGCCGCCGGCGCCGAAATGACCGAGGCCGTTAGCAGGTGCCCCGCATCGATGCCCATGCCGACGTACGCTGCCAACACGCCGCCCGCGATGGTCGCGAATCCGCCGACCATGACGACGTTGAGTTCCGACATCGTCATGTCTGCGACGTATGGCCGAATCACCAGCGGCGCTTCTGTTTGTCCGACAAAGATGTTGGCGGCGGCCGACAGAGTTTCTGCGCCGGACGTGCCGAGCGTCTTCTGCATCAGCCACGCCAGCGCCTTCACCACCAACTGCATGATGCCGAGGTGATACATCACCGACATGAGGGCTGAGAAGAAGATAATGGTCGGCAGAATACCGAACGCAAACGAACGCCACAGCGTGTATTGAGCCGGCAGGGTTTCCGTTTCGTTTCTTGGAAACACGTCAAACAGGAACGCACTGCCCGCGTCGACAAAACTAAGCACGCTGCGGAAGAAGTCGCCGATCGCAGCGAACGACGCTTCACCTGCGTCCGTCTTTAAAATCAGAAACGCGAACGCAAACTGCAGCAGCAAACCGCCGCCGACAATGCGTAGACTCACTCGCTTTTTGTGGGAACTCATCGCCCACGCCAGCAACATCATGACCAGCAAGCCCAGCAGGCTGATACCGCGTTCCATACCGGGCTATTTCTTTTTCAAAGTCTGTATGTAGGCGACGACGTCCACAATCTCCTGAACGGTCATGACCTTCTGTAGATCGGCGGGCATCAGCGAAACTGTTTGCTTGACCTTTTCATCAATCTCATCCAGCTTGAACGTGCGGATCAATGCATCGTCGCCCTTGATGCTGATACTGTCATCCGTTTCACTGGTGATCAGGCCCGTGATCGTCGTGCCGGATGCCGTGACCAGCGTATACGCTTCGTAATTGTGACTGATGCCCGCGCTGGGAAAGATGATCGATTCAAACATCGCCTGGGGACTTAGCTTGCTGCCGATCTCCGAAAGGTCCGGTCCGAATTCGCGACCAATCTTGTTGACGATGTGGCACTTGTGACAGGTGCCTGTGGTGTTGAAGATGAGTCGACCGTTGACCGGGTCGCCCTTCATGGAAACCAATTGGCTGATCGGCGGAAGCGGCTTGCCTTCCTTCACGGCTGGCAGCGGAAACAGACGGTCGGCCATTTCCCGAGTCGACCGCGAGGGAGCGGCATGCAGTGCGGCGGCGACGGTTTGCGTGAGTTCCGGATCAAGCGTTTTGTGCTCAACAAGCCCGGCCAGCTTCTGAGCACCACCGTTCACTCGCGAAGCGGCTCGCACAGCAGCTCGCCGCACATCGATCGCTAGAGCCTTGTCCTTAACGGCCGCCAGCAACGGTCCGTTGATAGCATTGTCCAGAGAATTGCCCATCACGGTAGCCGTCGCGATGGCCGATTGGGCGTCGTCGCCTTTGAGAGCCTGCGTCATCAGCTTCCACTGTTTGTTGCGCAGCAAAGCTCGAATGGCTTCGACGCCGATCTGTTCGTTGGGATGGGCCTGAGCCAGCGTGAGCAAGTCGCTGTAGCGATCGGTAAGTTGGAAACGTTCGACTAGTTCAATGTACTGTGATGTTCCCTTCAGGTCAGTCAGAGCTCGTTGCAGTGCCGCTTTCGCATCGGGGTTGGATGCAAAATCTTCGCTGCTCAACCGCTGCAGCGATTCCGCGATAACCAGAGGGGCGGTGTCTTTCCGTAGGCGGCCGAGTGTGCCGGGTTTGAGCAATGTTGCCACCTCGGTGGCAACGTTTGACTTTGGTTGAAAATCGAGAGCCCGGAAATACTCCAGGAGAATTGGTCTAGACTCTTCCAGACTTGCGCCCACTGCCAAATGTAGAATGTGTTGCGCGATCCTGCTAGCAGACTCATCGGCTCGGCTACGCCACACAACGTCGGAAACGATTATGTTTGCGCGATCTGATTTTCGAGTGCGCATTTCTGACCAAATGGTCTCCAGACAGTTGTCCCAGTCGCCGTGAGCACCGATGCCAAGGGCTTCCAGATACCAGCGGTCGTGAGACGGAAGCGGCAGCTGTAGTGCGAGTGTCGTCCACAGTTTGGCTTTGCGATCTGATTTTATATGTCGCAGCGCCACCGCACATTCGCGACGTACCTGAGGCGACTTATCATCAACCAGCTTCGTTACCGTGCCCACCACATCAGTGTTCGTGCGCCGAGCCAATCGCAGCCCGGCGATGCGAATATTGCTGTTGCCGTGTTTGACGGCGGCATCGATGTAGTGCTGAGTCTTGCCGTCAATCTGCCCCAGCAACCACAGCGCTCGCGCCTGAAAGCGTGGATTGTTGTCGTCAGTGAACATCTTCTTCAGCACGGCTTCGGCGTCTGCACCTGCGGCGTGCAGTTTCTGCCATGCCAGATACCGAGTCGCCACGTTGGGACTTTTCAACGCTTCTGCCGCGCCTTCGACGGTGCTGAAGTCAGGCTTGGGCGAAACGTATTTGGTGTTGCCTTTCGGGGCGACTCGGAACAGTCGCCCGCGTTGGATGTCGCCCTGCCGGTGGCCGCCGACGCCGGGGTCGTACCAGTCGGCGACGATCAGCGAACCATCGGGTTCCACGCACACATCTGACGGACGGAACCACTGGTCGCGAGTCCCCGTGAGGATGTCGTTGATCTCCGCTTTGTAGCCCGCTCCATCATCACTGACGGCGTAGCTGCGGACGACGTTCGGGCCCGCGTCGCAGTGAATCAGTTGGTTCTGAAAACGCTTCGGCAGAAGATTGCCTTCGTAGATTAGGATTCCCGTCGGTGAACCCGCTCCGGTTTGAAGCAGGTTCGGGACAACGCCTGGATCGTTCAGGTGCCAGTGGCGTTCTGGGATCGTGTCTTCCCAGCCGGTGCGAGGTTCTCGCCAACCGGCTCCGGTGAATTCATCCTTGTATCCGTAGTTGCCGTATTCCATCACGAAGTTGATGCGGACGCCTTTGTTGCCGTCGTCGTCGTTGTCGGACTGCCAGATCGCGCCGAAACTGTCGACGCAAAGCTCCCAGTTATTGCGGAAGTTCCAGCCCAAAGTATCGACCTTTGAACCATCCAGCTCGCAGCGAAACGCCATGCCTTCCTGATACGGTTTGCGATTCGCGATGACTTCGTTGCCCGCCACGTCGACCACTAAATTGCCATCAGGAGTATGCAGTTCGTTGCCGTTGTTGCCGAAGTTGAAGTACAGGCGTCCGTCGGGGCCGAACGTGAAGCTGTGAATCCCGTGGTCATGTTGGACACCTTTGATACCAGTGAACATCACTTCCTTGCGATCGGCCTTCAGGTCGCCGTCGTCATCGTAGAAGTTGAAGACGTTTTCACCGGCGGACACGATCACTCGATTGCCCAGCACGCAGACGCCGTGAGCCGAATCGATGTCTCGCCCCTGATAGAACGTCGTTTCCTTGTCCGCTTTGCCGTCACCGTCGGTGTCTTCCAGAATCAGAATGCGGTCGCCTGCTTCGCGCGCCGGATTGTCTTTGTTGGCGAAGTGGCGATAGTTTACGACTTCGCACACCCAGATCCGGCCCAGATGGTCGACGTCGATGTTCGAAGGACTTAGTAGCAGCGGTTCGGCAGCGAACAGTGTGGCTTCCAGCCCGTCCGCGACGTCGAGTGCCGCCACAGCGTTTTCCGGTTTGCGAACCGGCTTTTCATCGGCTGATACAAAATTGGACGCAAGAATCAGCAGGGCAATCGAGAAACTTCGCACGTAGGAAAACTCCAATAATGGAATGGTACGGGGCGGGCTCGAGGATCAACTTTATCGTGTCGCTTAGGTTGCTTTGGCGATACCCTTCCCACTTCAATTGCGGGAGCAGTGAATCAAGTGTTCGCTGGCAAGCCTTGCACGGTTTGCGTATCGTCACAAAACTGAAAATCAAATTCCACCCACTTTTCGCATCATGATTTACAAGATTTGCACCCAGGACCAATGGCAGGCTGCTACAGAGTACGGGCGGTTCGAAGGTGCGCCGGTCGATCTGAAGGACGGCTACATTCACTTTTCGACCAGCCGTCAGGTTGCGGAAACCGCAGCGAAACACTTTTCCGGACAGAAAGATCTTCTGCTGCTGGCAGTCGACGAAGCACAGATGGGCGATCGGTTGAAGTGGGAAAAATCGCGAGGCGGGGATTTGTTTCCTCACCTGTACGATGTGCTTTCAGTTGACGATGTGGTCGAAGTCATGGACCTGAAGCTGGGGCCGGACGGCGTGCATCAGTTCCCAAAGTTGGCGTAACACAGAGCAAATGGTCACCCTTAACAAAATCTACACTCGGACCGGCGATTCAGGTCAGACTGGCATCGGCGATGGTACTCGAGTGTCCAAGCTGGACGCGCGCATCGTGGCGGGCGGCAGTGTGGATGAAACAAACTGCTGCATCGGAGTCGCGGCGGCGCAATGCACAGACGCGAGCCTGAAATCGTTGCTGCTGACGTTGCAGCAACGGCTGTTCGATCTGGGAGCAGACCTCACTTCGCCGTGGCGGCCGGATGACGCAGACGATCGCTGCCCGCGAATGACACTTCAGCATATCGAATGGCTCGAACAACAGATCGACCGCTTTAACGAACGCCTCTCAGCCTTGAAAAGCTTCGTGCTGCCAGGCGGCCAGCCGTGCGCGGCGTCGCTGCACCTGGCTCGCAGCGTGTGTCGGCGAGCGGAATTGGATACACTTCGGCTACAAAACGGCACGTCTCTGAATCCACAAATTGTGGTCTTTCTGAACCGCTTATCCGATCTGCTTTTTGTTCTGGCTCGCGATGCCAATGACCATGGAGCCATGGATGTGCTGTGGGAACCAAGCCGCCGACGTCCGTAAAAGCCGTCTAAACTGACTACTGAAGAATTCTACGAGAACGCTAACCCACGCTGTGATTATCAGTGTGAATCAGCAGACCACCAACCATCCGCCGACAATCCCGCCCGAGTGAAGAATCATGAAACCACTTTTGCTCCTGACATGCCTTTTGGTTATCCCCGCCCCGCTGGACGCCGGCAATCCCGGATCGGACTCTTCCACCATTGAAGTCGGCGCGCAGGACTGGCCGTGGTGGCGTGGTCCTCATCGAAATGGGATCGCGAGTTCAGATCAGCATCCACCGCTGAAATGGAGTGAAACGGAAAACGTGTTGTGGAAAGTCGCCGTGCCGGGCCGCGGCCATGGTTCAGCGACGGTGGTTGGCGATCAGGTCTTCCTGGCGTCTGCCGATCACGAAACCGAACAGCAAGCCGTTCATTGCTACGACCGTCAGACGGGCGAAGAACTCTGGAAGACGGTTGTCCACAAGGGAGGCTTCACGAAGAAGGGCAACGAAAAAGCGTCGCTGGCTTCGACCACAGTCGCGTGCGACGGTGAAAATCTGTTCGTCAACTTTCTAAACGACGGAGCCGTCTACACCACGTCGCTGGATCGCAATGGCAAGCAGTTGTGGCAGACAAAGATCAGCGATTACGTCGTCCATCAGGGCTACGGTAGTTCGCCCGCGCCATATAAGAATCTGGTCATTGTGTCTGCCGACAATAAAGGTGGCGGCGCGATTGCCGGGCTGGAACGAGCGACAGGCAAGATCGCGTGGAAGCGGACTCGCCCGGAAAAGCCGAACTATCCTTCTCCCATCATTCTCAATGTCGCGGGCAAAGATCAGTTGCTTATGACGGGCTGCGACCTTGTCACCAGTCTGGACCCGTTGACAGGCGAAGAAAACTGGGAGATTGAAGGTGCGACGACCGAATGCGTGACTTCCACCGTCACGGACGGAACTCGTATTTTCACAAGCGGCGGATATCCCAAGAACCACATCGCAGCCGTGGCGGCCGACGGTTCCGGCAAGGTGGTTTGGGAAAACACCGTTCGCACGTATGTTCCATCAATGCTGGTGAAAGACGGCTACCTTTATGCTGCGTTGGACGCGGGCATCGCCACGTGCCGCAAGAGTGACACTGGCGAAGAAGTCTGGAAGGGCCGCCTGGCGGGCACATTCAGCAGTTCGCCAGTTTTGGTCGGCGATCGGATTTACGCCACCAATGAAGAAGGCACGACGTTTGTTTTCAAAGCCACGCCGGACAAGTTCGTTGAACTCGCTCGCAACAAGCTGGGCGAAAGCGTCTTCGCGACCCCCACGATTTGCGGAAGCCGGATCTATGCCCGAGTGACTCATAAGATTGACGGTAAGCGGCAGGAGTTCCTGTATTGCCTGGGCGAAAAATAGGCGGCAACGACGCGGCGTATTTCCGCAGCCGGATTTTATTCCGGCCCGTGGTACGCCGCCCCGGCTTGCCCTGCGGGGATTTTCGCATCTAGACTACGATGAGTGGTCGAATGCGGGGCATGGTCGAATGCGAGACGGCGACGGCCAGAGTGTTTGCGAGCGATCACGCAGTCAATTCAGGGAGTCGCTTAATATGTCACGGAAAATGCTGCCGATCCTGCTCCTGCTGCTGGTGGTGCCAGCCGTTGGTTTCTCGCAGAATCCCTCGGAGAATGCTCAGGAACCGGCCGCAGAAGTCCCCGCCATTGAGGTGCCGGACGGTTTCCGAGTAGAGCAGTTCGCTGGTGACAGTCTGGCTCATGACATTCACTGCCTGACCCTGGATTCGAAGGGGCGAGTGGTCGTGGCCGGGCCGGGCTATGTCCGAATTCTAATCGACGACGACAACGATGGTCGCGCCGATCGTTTTACGACGTTCTCTGACGGTCCAAAAACCGGGGCTCAGGGAATGTACTTCACGGGGCCACACCTGCTGTGTTCTGGCGACGAAGGCTTCCAGATTTATCGCGACGAGAATCGCGATGACAAAGCCGACGGTCCTCCGAAGACGCTGCTGAAGATCAAAGCCGGCGGCGAACACCATGTGCATGCCATTCGGCGCGGACCGGACGGTTGGTGGTACGTGATCGCAGGCAATATGTCTGAAGTCACCGCCAGCTATGCGACGCTCACGACGTCGCCGATTAAGAAACCCTTCGCGGGCGTGTTGTTGCGTTTTAAACCGGATCTATCTGGCGGCGAAATTGTGTCGGACGGTTTTCGGAACGCCTATGACTTTTGCTTTTCACCTCAAGGCGACGTGTTCACCTTCGATAGCGACGGAGAACGCGACGTGTCGTTGCCGTGGTACGAACCGTGTCGCGTCTTCCGCACAACGCCGCGATCGAATGCGGGCTGGGTGTCTCGCAGCTGGAAGCGGCCAGGTGATTTTGCCGACATGCCGATGGTGGCCGCTGCGTTTGGGCGAGGTTCGCCGACCGGCGTTGCCTGCTACTGTCACACCCAGTTCCCCAGCCGCTACGACGGCCGAGTGTTCGTGATGGACTGGACGTTCGGTCGCATCCTGACCGTGTCACCGAATTCAACGTCTTCAATCGCCGAAGCCGGTGATGCGACCGCTCAGCCCGACGTGTTTGCCACTGGCAGTGGGCAGTTCGGTTTCGCACCAACGGACCTGGCGGTTGGCCGGGACGGAAGCCTGTTCGTCAGTGTGGGCGGGCGAGGCACCAGCGGCGGCGTGTATCGCATCTTCTACGAAAACGCCGTGACGGACACCAACACAAATTCACCAGCATCCGGTGATTCGGAAGAGCAAAAACTGGAATACGTTTTAAACGCGCCGCAACCGGGGAGCAGCTGGTCGCGGGCGCAATGGTATCCCCGCACGGTAGACCTTACGGCACAGCCATTTGTTTCTGCCGCAACCGATGAGGGGCGTCGGCCTGCCCAACGAATCCGCGCGATTGAAGTGTTGACCGACG
Organism: Fuerstiella marisgermanici; assembly: GCF_001983935.1. Classification (GTDB taxonomy): domain Bacteria; phylum Planctomycetota; class Planctomycetia; order Planctomycetales; family Planctomycetaceae; genus Fuerstiella; species Fuerstiella marisgermanici. The sequence goes on from NZ_CP017641.1 coordinate 8,717,535, forward strand.
TGTTCGACGGAATGGACGCGGCGACATCGGGCAAGCTGTCGCAGTCAACGTCACCGGAAGTGCGAGCTCGAACAGCATGGGCGATCGGCCGATCGTCATCGCTGTCTGACCATGCTGACGCGCTGACGAATCTACTGGGCGATTCAGATCCGCTGGTCGCTCGGTTCGCGCTGGAAGCTCTAACCACCACAACGGCATCCGATGCAGCTCTGCTTGATAAGTGCCTGCCGAAAATCGCGGCGAGTCTGTCTGCGGATGACCGGTTTGTGCGATTTGCCGGATCACTGGTTGTGCCGAAACTTAGCGAACAGCAGCAAACGGAACTTCGCGAACTCACCAAAAACAACGCTCATGCATCAGTGATGCTGGGTTTCGGACTCGCCGACCGTTCGGACCGTTTTCACTTCGACGCCGCCAAAATCGCGGCTCAGGTAATCGCAGACCCTTCTGCGGACATCGCACACAAACGCGACGCTGTTCGGCTGCTTGAATTGGCATTGGGAGACGTCGGGCCGCAGAAGGGCGTGGCTGGGATGTTTGAAAGCTATACCGCGCGAGCCGACCTGAAGCCGCATGAGTTGCAGCTTAACCCGGTACGAATCGTCATTGCGGAAACATTTGCTTCCGGCGACAGTGCTTACGATCGCGAGTTGATCCGCCTGATCGCGATGCTTGGATCGCTGAACGCAGAACTCATTCCCAAACTGCTGCAGCAGATCACCGCAGAATCGCATCCGGCTCACGACATTCATCGACTTGCTGCGCTAAGCCGCGTTCACGCCGTGCGCTCGCCCGAACAAACCAGCGCCACAGCCGCCGCATTGGTGAATCTCGAACACAAAATCCGTACGCAGAATCTTAAGCAGGATTCCAACTGGGACGATCGAATTGGAGAACTGTACGAGGGACTGAATTCGGTGGACCGCCAGTTGGCTGTCGTGATCGGCCGTCAACCGGGCTTTGGACTGCCGGGGCATGTTCCTTTTTTGAAACTGATTCCGCCCCAACACACTCAACACGCGATCGACGGTTTCGCGAGGCAGGTTCAGGCCGACGACGAATATCTGTGGAACAACGATGTCGTGTTTGTGCTGGGACGCTCGACCAATCCACAGCACCGGCAGCTGCTGCGTCGCCAGACGGACAATCTTTCCATTCGGGATGCTCTGGTTGTCGTGCTGGCGCGACAGCCGGAGTCGGACGATCGGCAATTGTTTGTCGGTGCGCTCGATTCGCCTTCTGTTTCGGCATTGAACGCCGCCGTGACCGCGCTAGCAAAACTGCCCAGCGACGACGGTGCTGCGGAGCAGTTCGCTCTCCTATCGGCCGCGCGACGCTTGAAGAACAGTCCGGCGGAATTCGCTGTGCGAGAATACGCGGTTCGGCTGCTGCAAAGAAATACGGAGCAGAAATTTGGTTTTCAGTTTGGAACGTCGGGACACGATCCGCAGGCGGCGGTCTTCGAACAGTGGCGTACGTTTTTAAAGCAGCGTTATCCAAAGTACGTGGCACCGGGCGACGGCGGCAAAGCGGCCGACGAATTACTGGCGTCGCTGGACGATGTCGCGTGGGAACAGGGACAGGCGGCGCGGGGAAAAGTGTTGTTTTCAAAGTTAACCTGTGATCGCTGCCACGGCGGACGCAAAGCGTTGGGGCCCGATCTTCAGGGAGTCGCGAAACGCTTTTCCGTGAAGGACTTGTTTGCGGCAATCGTCGATCCGAATCGCGATGTTTCTGAACGCTATCAGACCACGACGATTGTGACGACGGACGGAAAAGTGCGTTCCGGGTTGATTGTCTATCAATCTGTGGACGGGTTGCTGCTGCGAGATGCGGCTCACAACACGTTTCGGATTGAAGCTGACGAGATCGAGACGCAGGTCAAAAAACGCGTCTCGTTGATGCCCGGAGGTCTGTTGCGCAATGTGTCCGACCAGGATTTAGCGGACCTGAATGCGTGGCTACGCGGACTGTAAAAGCGACCTGCAGTGTTGACGTCACGCGGCGCGTTGGATCTGCGGTTGCGATGCGTACCAGCTTAACGCTCCGGTCAGCCTGGCCTTTTTTTCACCGCCGGGCAGGTATTTCAGCGTCTTCGCAGCGGCCGCCGCGATGGGACGCGGAAGAGTAGCCAGAATGCCGGGGCGCAGTTCAATTCGCTGACCAATCGGGCGTTCGACGAACCCCATTCCACGTTTGAACAGATCCAGCGATTCGCTTCCCGGTTGCAGCGACTGCAGACCAATCGACACCTCAGAAATTTCAGGCCGCGCCATGGTGTGCTCAAGGTACGTAAACAGCATGGCGTTGTTCGGCCGGAACTTCAGTTTCTCCTGACTTGACCGCACGATGGATACATATTCGGTCGACCCTGCTCGAAAGGAAATCAGGTACGCAGCCAGACGACCTTCGTGCCGAGCGGCCCATGCCGTTGCGGCAGGAGATTCCGATGCGGCCGCGAAATAGGCTTTCCAGTAGGATTCGAAATTGTTCGGTAGTTTCCGGCCCTGACGAATAATCGTGTCGGCGTGAAGCTGGATCCCTTCGCTGCCCAGATCAACAGGATCGATCTGCCCAGCTTCGCAGTTACGCAGCCCCTGCCGAGTCTTGTTACGAGCCTTGTTGACCAGCGTCGCCATTCCGTATTGCTTGTCCGTGACGACATGCTGAAAACTGGCAACGCCGGAATCGACACTGCAGGAATATCGCACCATCAGACCGTCATCTCCCAGGACGTCGGCCGTTTGAAACGTGGCCGAATCGACATCGGCGTCGTATGGAATCGTCGTGTACGCTTTGGGGAAAATATCGAACCACAGGTGACCGTGGCACTCGCGAATGCGGTGTCCGATTTTCTGCAGGAACTCAGCGTGATATTGAGGATCCATAACGGCCGTCCGTGGCGTGTGGAAGTAGGTTCACTGGCGATGCTGGCGCTCATGCTAGAGCAACTTGCAGGACCGTTCAATATGCCTTCTCAGCGACGGCCATCAGCGGCAGTTTTTGCCGAACGGAACTCAAATAACAACGTCAGGACTTTCGAGCGTAGGACGTTCTTTTCTTCACGGCTCGAAACACCACATACGAGTCGACGCGGTGAGTTTCGACGCCGCCGAAGACAGCTCCCAGTTTGTTGCGGTACCACTTCTCGCGTTTGGTCACCATCCACATTTCGCCACCGATCGCCAACCGGTTGAAGCCTTTGAGGATGAAATGTTTCGGCACTGAGAAGTCGGCGTGGTACGGTGGGTTGCTCAGGATTTTGGTGAATTCGTTTTCCCGAAAGCTACGGAACCCATCGCTTTGAAGCGTCTGAATCTGGGGTACACCGTTTGCGACCGCGTTCGCCTTCGCAATCTCAACGGCCGTTAAATCATTATCCAGCATGAAGACGTTCTCTTCGCCGCTGAATTTCGCGGCGTAAATCCCGACCACTCCGCAGCCGCAGCCCAGATCCAGCACGCGATCGCCAGCCGAGAACTCAACGCATTTCAGCATCGCCAGCGTCCCGGCATCGACTCTTTTGGGCGAAAATAAAGTGGGGTGTGAGGCCAGTGAAAGGCGGATGCCTTTGATGTTGACGTCGATGTTTTCCACGGTGAGCCTGTTTTCTGTAGTCGACGTATCTTGAAATTTGGTGGTCGAGTGGTTGGGGCTTCGACGTCCAGGGGGCGCCACATGTCTCTGTGAATTCCGCGAAAGAGCGGCAATCCTGCGAGGTTGGCGATTCGAATGGGGCGACGCAACCGCGTCAAGCCGCCGGCAACACGAGAATTGTGGGCGGAAGGACGTGGTCGCGCGTTTCGCTTGGTCCTGGTCGCTCCTATAATGCCCCGCTTTCGTGTCGCGGACCGTTGCCGGACGCTATTTTCTCACGCTCTGAGAGCTTTTTTTTGAAATTTGCTGCTGACGCGACCTGTCGCCGCTCGGCTTGTCTGGAAAATCCTGTGCTTAGAACTCACACGTGTGGCGAATTGCGCCGTTCTGATGAAACAAAGTCTGTGACACTGTCCGGCTGGGTCAACAGCTACCGCGACCACGGCGAAAATCTGGTGTTTATCGACCTGCGCGACCGCTACGGGAAAACTCAGATTGTCTTCAATACCGAAGAACACAGCGAAATCGACTCCATCGCTCGTAAATTGCGTCGTGAAGACGTAATTCAGGTGGTTGGCGAAGTTCGATACCGTGGCGACGATCTCGTCAATCCGAAGCTGGATACCGGTGAAATCGAAGTCCGTGTTCATGAATTGAAGGTGTTTAGCCAGAGCAAGACGCCGCCATTCGAAATCGACGGTAACGAACTGCCGAACGAAGAACTTCGCCTGAAGTACCGCTTTGTCGATCTGCGTCGCTCGCCGCTGCAGGAAGCCATGAAGTTGCGGCACGATCTGACGACGGCCGTGCGAGACTACTTCAACAGCAACCAGTTTCTGGAAATCGAAACGCCGATTCTGGGCCGCAGCACGCCAGAAGGAGCTCGCGATTATCTGGTGCCCAGCCGGGTTCACCATGGAGCGTTCTACGCGTTGCCGCAGTCGCCTCAGATTTACAAGCAGATTCTGATGGTGTCCGGATTCGACCGCTACTACCAGATTGCACGCTGCTTTCGCGACGAAGACCTGCGAGCCGATCGTCAGCCTGAATTCACTCAGATCGACGTTGAAATGTCGTTCGTCGAACGCGACGACATTTTGGAGATGATTGACGGCTTGGTATCGCACGTGGTGAAGTCTGTCCAAGACATCGACCTGCCCACGCCGCTGCCGCGATATACCTACGCAGACGTTATGGAGCGCTACGGCAGCGACAAGCCGGACCTGCGATTCGGCATGGAACTGATCGACATCGGCGACGTTGGCGCAGCCAGTGAGTTCGGTGTGTTTAAGTCGGTCGTCAACAACGGCGGGCGTGTGCGAGGCATCAACGCGAAAGGTGCGGCGGATAAGTACAGTCGTCGACTGCTGGATAAAGATCTGAAAGACTTTGTCGGCGAATACGGCGCCAAAGGACTGGCCTACATGAAGGTCGCCGGCGGCAAGCTGGAATCGACGATCGCGAAGTTCTTTAACGAAGAACAACAGCAGGAAATCATCAAACGCATGGATGGCGAAGACGGCGACCTGCTGCTGTTTGTCGCCGATGCCGCCAAAGTGACGTCCAACGCTCTTGCGGCATTAAGAAACCGAATGGGCAAGGAGCTGGAACTCTATGATCCCGCTGAATTCTCAGCGTTGTGGGTCGTCGACTTCCCGCTGCTGACGTGGAACGAAGACGAACAACGCTATGACGCGGAGCATCATCCGTTCTGCGAACCGAACAAACAGGATCTTGAGTACCTGAAGACGGATCCGTCGAAAGTTCGAGCGGATTCTTACGACCTTGTCATCAACGGCTACGAAGCCGCCAGCGGCAGTGTTCGTATTCATGATTCGGGCGTGCAGCAGACGATTTTCGATTTGATGAACATCAAAGAAGAAGAAGCGGAAGCTAGATTCGGCTTTCTTCTGGAAGCGCTGCGTTATGGTGCACCGCCGCATGCGGGCGTTGCTCTTGGGCTGGACCGTTGGGTGATGCTGCTGGCTGGCAACGACAACATTCGAGACGTGTTGGCGTTCCCGAAAACTCAGCGAGCGTCCGATCTACTCACCGGTGCTCCGGCAGGCGTCGACGAGCATCAGTTGAAGGACTTGCATATTTCGGTTGAAGATGAAGGTGAAGAGTGAGAGGTCCAGAGGCGAGTGTCGAGAATCCATAGCCATCGCAGCTTATGCGTTGCTCTGGACTCTCCACTCTAAACGCTCGACTTTTCCGACCGCAGGGAGGAAACCAGATGACAAACCTCACAGAACCGCAGCAGCAGGCCGTCGACCACTTCGAAGGTCCGTTAATGGTACTGGCCGGACCGGGGTCGGGTAAAACTCGTGTCATCACGCATCGCATCGCCAAACTGCTGGCACGCGGCGTCGCACCGAATAGCATTCTGGCGCTGACGTTCACCAACAAAGCGGCTCGCGAAATGGCGGAGCGAGTCGATTCGCTGCTGAATGGCGTTCGCGTGGAAGTGAGCACGTTTCATCGGTTTTGTGCGAGGCTGCTGAGACGCTTTCATGATCATGTGGGGTTGAAGAACAACTTCACGATTCTGGATTCGTCCGATCAGGTGGCGCTGGTGCGAGCCATCATGAAAGACGTGGGCTTCGATACAACGACTCACGATCCACGACGCATTCTGAACCGCATCAGCAAGGCTCGGAATGATCTGATCACGGCGGAAGACTTCCGCATGCAGCACGAAGAACGTGTTGGCGATTTGCTGGACGCCGTCGTGTACGAAGTCTTTCCGGAATACGAACGCCTGTTGCTGCACAACAACTGCGTTGACTTCGACGCTTTGCTGCTGCACGTGGTCGACATGCTTAGCGGCAACGACGAACTGCGTGAGTATCTTGACCTGCAGTTTCGCTTTGTGCTGGTCGACGAATATCAGGACACCAATCTGGCGCAATACCGCATTGTTCGAGCACTCTCGCAGCATTGTCCGAACCTGTGTGCGACCGGCGATCCTGATCAGTCGATTTATGGCTGGCGAGGTGCTCGACCGGAAAACATCGTGCAGTTTGAGCAGGATTTTGGCGGCACGAAGATCGTTTCGCTCGACCAGAATTTCCGCAGCACGGCGTCGATTGTCCGTTGCGCGGATCAGTTGATTTCGCACAACCCGCGACGACATCGCAATGCTCTGCACACGGACAACGAAGAAGGTCCGCCCGTGCGGATGCGCGTGTATTCGGACGGTGAAATGGAAGCCAATGAAATCGCGGCTGAGATCGCGGAGTTGGTGAACAGCGGGAAACGAAAGTATTCCGATTTCGCAGTGTTCTACCGCGTGAATGCGTTGTCGCGTTCGGTGGAAACGGCGTTGTCGCGGCACCAGGTTCCGTTTCAGGTGGCGTCGGGATTCAGCTTTTACGAACGAGCTGAAGTGCGGGACCTGATCGGGTATTTGCGGCTCATCGAAAACTCGTCCGACGACGTGGCATTCGTGCGCATTGTCAATCGCCCGGCTCGCGGGATCGGTGATAAAACGGTACAGCGATTGACCGAATACGCCCGTCAAAACGGTGTGTCGTTGCTGGATGCCGCCGCGAAGGCCGCCGACATTCCGTCCCTGACGGCTCGCAGCCGCAAGCCGCTGAAGGGATTCTCTGACCTGATTCACAAACTGCAGAAGAAAGCGGAAAGCGGAAACGTTCGCAAGCTGCTGGAACGTCTGATCGACGAGATCGATTATTTCAAGCTGTGGAAGGATGAGAACGACGAAGTTGACACCGATCGCAAGGCCAACATCTACGAACTTCTTCGAGCAGCCGAACTGTATGAGGACGCTCAGGAAGACGCCGAACATCCGCCATCGCTGCAGGGGTTTTTGGAACTGGCGGGGCTCACCAGCGAAGCCGACAGTGTGGACGAACACAAGGGTGCTGTCACACTGATGACGATGCACGCTGCCAAGGGCCTGGAGTTTCCGGTTGTGTTTGTATTGGGTGTGGAGTCGGGTTTGATTCCTCACGAACGAGCCATCCGCGACGGCGATCCGGCCAGTTTTCAGGAAGAACGTCGCCTTCTGTTTGTGGCCGTCACGCGAGCGATGGAAGAGCTGAATCTGACGCAAACACGTCAACGCGATTTTCGCGGCGTCCGACGTTACACGATAGCCAGTCCGTTTATTCCGGAAATGGAAATGGAAGTCGTCGCCGAAGACGATCAACCAGCGCCCCAAATGCGGCAGCCTTCCGCACTCGATGAATTCGTGATCAAGGCAAAGCAACGATACCAGGCGGCTCAATCGGTGCCCACGGCTCCCAAAATCATGTCGGCGGCTGATCTGGAAAAGAAGCTGGCCGCCATGAAGGCTGGCTCGGCTCCGGACGACGCTGCCGGGGCGGCTGGTGACAAGGGCATCGAAGCGGATCGCCTTCGTCCCGCATCGTTTGTTGTAGAATCGATCGGACAAATGGAAGCTCCGGCGACTTCGACTGATGCCGATAGCTTGTTCGCCGCCGGCAGACCAGTTCGGCATCCTCGCTACGGTAGAGGCGTGGTACTGGAGGCGTCGGAAGGCGGCAGTCGAGCGACCGTGACCGTGCTGTTTGAGGCGGACGACCGCGAAGAAACCTTCGTCACCGCGCACTGTCCACTGCAGCCCATTGGTGCCGGGTAGACCGCGTAAATGTCGATGCTGAACACTTAATTACTACAGCCACGGCAACACTCAAATGTCCGCAGGCAAATGGCAAATTCGAGGCGAATCCGAATTCGTCCTGCCTCGCGTGGCTTGGACCGCCGTCTGTTTTGCACTCGGAATTCTGCTGGGCTCCGTTGTTCCTCATCAGCCTTTTCTTCTACTGTTCGTCACCATCGTCTGGATCAGTGCGGCGTGGGTTTTGCACCGACGTCGAGCAGACGTGGCCGCCAACATCTGCCTGTTGCTGGCCGTTGTTTTGCTCGGAGCCAATCGCTGGCAACTGTCTCAGCATTCGACAACGAAAACGATCCGTAACTTCGTCGACGACCAACCGGTGCTGGCGACCGTGTACGGCGAGGTGGCTTCGCTGCCGTCTGCCCACGTGAAGCCGTCCACCGCGCATTCGGCCAGACTGTACGGCTCTCCTCAGCAAACACGATTTCAACTGCAATGTCGGCACATTGTCGTCGGTGGCCAACCGCATGCTGTCGGCGGCCGATGTCAGGTTTATCTGGATGGTGATGGCAGCAGCGTGGTGTCGTGGGGTGATCAGGTTTCGCTAACGGGAAAGATTGACTGGCCGAGTTCGCCGGGCAATCCGGGAGAGCTCGATTTCGCTCGCCTGCTGGAACGAAGACAGATTTCCGGGCTGATGTATGTCCGCCATCCGGACGCTATTGAAATGAAGCGGCCGGTTGGGCGTCTGAATCCGGTTTCGTGGTTGAACAGCCTGCGCCGGGAGGCTCAGGCAGTCCTTGTGCGAAACGTTGATCGCGAAGTGCGGCCCATAGCGATGGCCCTGCTGCTGGGCGAAAGGAATCAGCTTCCGGGTGACGTAGAAGACGCATTCATCGCCAGTGGCACAATGCATCTGCTGGCAATTTCCGGGCTACACGTTGGGATTTTGTGCTTGTTTCTGCTGCGGTTGCAGAACTGGTTGCTGGTGCCTCGGCGTCGAGCGTTGCTGCTGACTTTGCTGATCGCGGTTACATACGCTTTCGTCACCGATCTGCGACCATCGGTAGTGCGAGCGACTCTGTTTTTCGCGGTGTTCGTGGCGGCTCAATTGTTGCAGCGCCGTCAGGGGATGGCGGGACTGATTGCCGTTACAGCTTTGATAATGCTGCTGTGGCAGCCGCATCTGGTTTTTGAAACGGGCGCATGGTTGTCCTTCCTGTCTGTCGCCGCGCTGGGATGGGTAGACGCGCGAGCATCGTCCAACGTCGAGAACAGCGACGTTCCGTTTGATGCGTTAACCGTGTGGGACCGGCTACGAGAAATGGCCGGGCGGTTTCGGAAGTGGTTGACGCATCGCTACCTGCAGATGTTAACCATTCTTGCCCTGACGACGCCGATTGTGGCGACCACGTTTCATGTGATTTCGCCGGTGGGAATGATCGTAAACGTCCTTCTGATTCCGGCGACGGCTTTGGTGCTGTGTGTGGGATTTGTCACGATGTTCGTCGGCCTGCTGTTTCCCATGGCAGCCTCCACGTTTGGCGTCGCGTTTTCGTTTTTGTTGCGAGCGTTGATGAGCGTCGTTGATCTGTCATCAGAAATTTACATCGGCCATCTGTACGTGGCCAATGCTCCGCTGTGGTTCGTTCCGGCCTACTACCTGCTGCTGTTGGCTGCGATTGGGACTCACCGCCTGCCGCAACGCATGCTGGCGATTTCTGCAGTTTTCGTAATCGTAATTGCAGCCGTTTCAGCGACCCATTCTTCCGATCGGCCTGAAGGGCTTCGATGTACGGTTTTGGACGTTGGTCATGGCAGCGCGGCCGTTCTGGAATTTAGTAGCGGACAGGCGATCTTGATTGACGCCGGAGCCATGAATCGCGGTGAACGAGCGGCCGAGCAGATCTGTTCCTTCCTGTGGCATCACGGCATTGAGCGTCTGAACGCCATTGTCGTTTCGCATGCGGATATGGATCACTACAACGCAGTGCCTGCGATTCCGAGTCGGATTCCGGTCGCGGAATTGATTACTTCGCGCCAGGTAGCGCAATCGGATTCGTGGTCTGTGCAGGCGTTTCTGGATGCCGTCGATAGAAATAGAATTCCGATTCGCATGGCAGCGAGCGGACTGACGTTGAATCATGCCGGTGCTCAGATCCGACTGCTTCAGGCGGACGAATCTCAATTGCCAAAGGACGCGGATGACAATGCGGGCAGCCTTGTCGTTGTGGTCGAATTCGCAGGACGTCGCATTATTCTGCCAGGCGATCTGGAATTTGAGGGGGCTCACGAATTGCTACGCGGCCTCGCTCCCACAGATGTGTTGGTTAGTCCTCATCACGGCGCCACCTCTGCAAACAGTGAGCAACTGGCGGAGGTCGTGAAGCCTCACTTTGTGATCGTGAGTGCGCGTGATGCGACCAGCCTGGAACATCTTTCGACCGTGTACGTCGCAGCGCAACGTATCTATCACACCAGCGAAAGCGGCGCGACGAGTGTTGAGATCAGCGGCGACGGCAAACTGACTGTCCAGGAACATCGCCCTTCCGCACACTGACCGGCGGACGCTTGGGAGGCGATGTACAAAACCACAGCAGTCGCAGGTTTGGATGGCGTCGATCATCTCAAATCGAGCGAACCGACTCACAATGACCTTTCGATCCTGGACGAGTAGGGTAAACTCGACCTACGGCGAGGACCGAACTGCAAGATCACTCGATAAGGCGGGACATGACCAGCGATACCGACGACGTAGACGACCGCGACCTCCTGGAATTGCTGACCGAATACACCAGCAAGTGGTCAGAGCTATTAGACGCAGACAAGCCTTCTGCAGCGAAGGTCACGAAGTCCGTTCTGAAATCGGTGACGGCAGAACAGAATTCGGCGATCCGCGTCGCGTTGTCAAAGATCGACGAAGAGCTCAATGTTCAGCATGCGAATGCTGCCGAACAGACTGTCATCGGCGCTGTCGCTCAACCTCGACCTACTGACAACGATAACAGTGACACAGAAGCGATCCCGGGGAAGCAGCGTCCGCCGGTTGAAGAATCCGTAGACGTCGGCGCGACGTTGATCGGTGGCACTGAGATCCAAAGTGAAGACGATGCCACATTTCTTGGGCCGATCAACGATGCTGGCGAATCAGCTCTGCACGACACATGGATCACGCCAGCCGCTCATGATGGCACTGAGATTCCAGCGGCCGTGGGCAACTACGACATTCACAGCGTTCTTGGACGCGGTGGTATGGGCATCGTGTATCGAGCTCGCCAGAAGGGCCTGAAACGCGACGTCGCTTTGAAGATGATACTTTCAGGTGGCCACGCCAATCCGGAACTGTTGTCTCGTTTTCGAGCAGAAGCGGAAGCCGTTGCCAAACTTCAGCACCCGAACATCGTGCAGATTTTTGACATCGGCGAACAGGACGGACTGCCATACTTCTCACTGGAATTCGTCGAAGGCCAGACTCTGGACGAGTTTCGCAAGGGCGAACCGGTCGACGAGAAAGAGGCTGCTCGGTTGATGGAAATCATCGCGCGAGCAATGCACTTTGCTCATAACGCGGGCATCGTGCATCGAGACTTGAAGCCGGCCAATATCCTGCTGACCAAAGATGGCGACCCGAAGATTACCGACTTCGGTCTGGTCAAACGAATTGAAGCGGACGAAGATATTCAGAGTCAGACGCAGGCCGGTTCTATCATGGGAACCCCGCACTATATGGCTCCGGAACAGGCGTGGGGGCACACCGACGTGGCTCAGCCTGCCGACGTCTGGGCGATGGGGGCGATGCTTTATGCACTGCTGACCGGGCGTCCGCCGTTTGCGGGATCCAGCACGATGGATACGCTGACGATGCTGAAAGACAAGGAACCTGTCACTCCCAAAGAACTGGTTCCCAAACTGGGCACGGACCTCGAAACGATCTGCCTGAAGTGCTTACAGAAGGACAAGCAAAAGCGGTACGGCACGGCAGAAGAACTCGCTGACGACCTCCAGCGATACCTCGGCGGTCTGCCGATTTTGGCTCGCCCAATCAGTCGTACAGAACGACTGTGGCGGTGGTGTAAACGGAATCCTGTGATCGCAACTTCACTCGCCACAGTGGCCACCGTGCTGATCGCGGCGACCGCTTTTTCGACGGCTGCGGCCAAGTCAGAAGCGATCGCTCGCAAGGATGCGGAAGAGAAACGTATCTACGCAGAAGAAAAAGAAAAAGAGGCTAACGACAACGCCTTGCTGGCCGTCGCCAACGAAAAGAAGGCTTTGCAGCAACGCACGGTGGCTCTGGGTGCATTCAATACGGCGGTCGAATGGGCCGGAACCGATCTGAAGAATGTGCCCGGTACTCAGCCCTTCAAAAAGCGACTGTTCGGCGCGGCTGTGGAAGGGCTAAATCGCCTGTCGGAAATCGCGGGCGACGACCGCCGTGATCTTGCCATCGCACGAGGCTACGCTAAGGCGGGCGACGGGTTTCTTGAGGTTGGTCAGGCCAAGGACGCGAAGTCTCAGTACGAAGTCAGCCACGAAATTATTGAGCGGCTGGCGAAGAACGAACCAGATACGGCAGACCAGATTCACTTCCTTCGACTGGGCCGGTCGTTTCGAAACCTCGGCAGAGCAGAAATGAGTCTGTCGGGGCCGAAAGAAGCGTTGGAGTGGCACAAGAAGGCGGCGGCGGTCCGGGAGAAAGCATTGCCGCTGCATGACGATCCGCTGTTCGTAAAACGCGAAATTGCGGAGAGTCTGGCGGACCTTGGTCGTGCGTACCTGGAGCTGGGAAACGCGGCCGACGCCGAGACCGTGCTGGCTAAATGTGCCGAGTACCGGCAGCAACAGTTGAAGGTTACGCCGGACGACACAAATGCCATCAAAGACAACGCAGGACTGCTTCGGCAGTTGGGTCACCTTCAACTGGGACTCGGGAGGGTGGATCAGGCGATTTGCAGCCACGAGTCGGCAGTGACGATGCTTGAACCCCTGACTCAGCGAGAATCCGCTTCATCAATCGATAAGATGAATCTCGCTTTGTTTCGCAGTGATCTGGCCGATGCTCAATTGATCGGCGATCAAAACGAAAACGCGATCGGGAACTATCTTCTGGCGGCGGAAGCGATTCGCGGTGTCCTTGAGAAGAACCCGAAATATATCACGGGCAAAAAGTTCCTCGCGGGGGCGATGTACGGAATGTCAGTCGCAGAGACTCGGCTAAACAAACCGACAGCGACCGAACGTCTGAACGAATGCATCACGTTGCGACGTGAAATCTGCGAAGAAGCACCGTCGAACAAGGAATTTCAGCGAGCTTTAATGCAGGCGCTGGCACGAGCTGGCGAATCAAAAGAAGCGCTCAGCATCGCAGAAGCTCAGCTTCAGGAGTTTCCGGACGACGGCGGGGTGCTGTACCAGGTTGCGTGCGCCTTTGCACTACTGGCGGGCGCTGATGATGCATCAGAAGAAGCCAGATCAGAAAATGGCGATCGAGCCATCGCGACATTGCAATCGGCCATCGACAACGGGCACGAGGGCCTGGCTTTAATGGCCATTGACCCCGACCTTGCCTCACTTCGCGATCGAAAGGACTTTAAGTCGTTGTTGGCCGGGGCTGATGCCGATCCTGCTGACGACGTTGATGATCCAATGCCGTAGCATTTGGGGATGTTGAATGGCTTATGCCACTGGCGTAAGCAAATCATACTTCAGCAGCCACGCCACCGTGGGGCGGATCTTTTTTTCGTGAACGCCAGCCTTCGCCAACACGCCGCTTAATTGGTCCAGAGTTTGAGGTTCAACGGCAGCCCGCAGTACCTTCGTTAGCACTTCACCGTTTGTGCAGCGGGTCTCCGGCTCGTGCGTCATCATGCTCAGCGACAAAATCGAACTCAATTCTGCAACGGCATCGGGCTTCGATTTGATCCTGGTTGATCCGTTCAGCCATTGAGTCGGGTAGCTGGCAAACGACACGTCGACCGACGGGTATGCAGCAGGACGTTGACGAAAGTTCGGAACGTGCCCAGCCTGTGAAAGTGCTTTCGACGCGGCATCGAGTTGCTCGATCTGCGACTGCCACATTGCTTCGTACTGGCGAATCACGTGGCTCCAGTCAAACATGGCGACAGCTCGCTGCCGCCCTGCTCTGCCCAATCGAGTTCGCAGTTGCGAATCTTCGCACAAGGCAGACAATGCCTGCGCCGCAGCGTCGGAACTAACGGTGACGGCCTGAGTGGATCGGGCCAGGAAATGGTCGTAATTGATTTCGCCGATCAGTAGCCTCGACGTGAGATCCGGCAGAGTGTTTTCGACGCTCCATGTGGGAATGCGGAAGCCGGTTTCGCCGTCGACAACGAGGTCGCGGTAGCCGTTCCAGTCTGACGCAATCACCGGCAGGCCGCTGGCCATAGCTTCGACAATGACCAAACCAAACGTTTCCTGAATGTTGTCAACCAGCGACAAAAAGATGTCTGCTGCGTGCCACACACCGAAGCGCCGAGCGGAATCGAGCCCGTCGATAAAGTCGATTCTGACGTTGGGAGCGATCTCTGCCGCCGTTTTGTGAAAGGCTTTCGCTAGTGCGTCCGAATGGCTCCACCCACACATCAGCAACCGTATTCGTTTACTTCCCGCGCTAGCCGCCTTGGCTACCGCACGAAACATGGGAAACGGATGAGCCTTTGCGTGATGCGACAGGCGGCCCACAAACAGCACGGCAACTTCGTCATCCTCAATCTGCAGCGCTGCACGTTGGTCACGCCGTTCGCTGGGAGTGGCGGGGCGAAACTTCTGTGTGTCCACGCCCAGCGGAATTGTTTCCAGCCCAATCTTTGACGTTGGGTGGCCGCCGTGCCGTTCCTGCAAATAGTCGGCGAACGTGTCCGTTACGGTTTCTACCATCCTTCTGACGGCGGTCGACGTACAGATCAGCCTGTCGTATTCCTCCCACGGATCTGTCACCAACCCACGCAGCACTTCAACGGCTCGCGCGGTGCACAGTGTGTGAGTCACTCCGGAAAACGCGAGGCGATGCGGAGTATTGGTTTGGCGAGCCCACGCGTAGGCTGGATTCGGCGGGTTCGGAAAGTGCAGTAGTCGCGCGGGAGGATTGGCCAGAAATTCATCGTGGAATTTCGCCGCAGAAAATGTCCGCAGGCGACGTTGAACGGACTGGCTGGACGGATGTGTGCGGCAAAATTCCTTTAGCAGTTCGTCTGCACCACTTCCCGCAGTGAGTGCAACCGTTTCGGACCAACGTCCATGGCGCAGGTAAGCGTCCAGAAACTCTTTGCCAGCGACCTGTCGCCCCATAAGTCCGGCTGGCCCACCAGACTTATTGGGCGCAGAAACGGTCGTCGATTCGACGTACCCACCCTGATCGAAATAAAGAGCAATCGGCTGCATCGCCGTCTTGTACCAAAGCACGCGGCTTGCGGCGAGACAGTGCGATCACTGCCGTAATTGTGCAGGTCCCCCGGATAGCAGCAAGCTTTTCACTGCTATCCGTGTGGGGCAAGCGCAGCATGGGACAAGTACAGCCGAAGGCCGTTTGTGATGACGGCTGTTTTTCGGTAACAGAAGCAAAGTGGCGTCTGTTACATGCGTTCTACTTCAACAGGAAGTCGCGGCGTTGCTGGAAGAAGCTGCGGAGTGCTCGTGATGGTTCTTCACCATCTGCGTTCACTTCGTCCGCTGAGGTTGCTTTTTCGAAGGCGGCCAGTGACGTCAGCTTGCGAGTGTCTGCAGCCACTTCGTCGTGAATGAGTTGTGCCTGCCGAGCGACAACCGGCCCGATGTTCTTCCAGTCCATCGACTTTTCAGCGATTTGATGGACGTATTCCAGGTAGCGTTCTTTTAACTCGGGGACCGCCAGTAAACGACTTCGCAGCGGCATCCGAGGATTGTCAATTCCGACCAGAGGATCGAGATCGACGCCACCATGTCCCGGCCCGCCAGGACCTCCTCGACCGCCGCGTCCACCGGGAGGACCGAAACCGTCCGGCCCGCGACCTCCGCGATCTTCACGATTGCCTCGGCCTTCACGGTCTCCGCGTCCATCGCGATCACCGCGTGGCGGTGGGTCTTGTCCGTCGCGACGGTCGTCAAATTCCGGTCGTCGTTCGGGACGTTCGCCGGACGGACCAAATTGACCTTCTGGTGATGGGCCGAATCCGGGGCCACCTCCGGGCGGCGGCCCAAACCCGCGCGGCGGACCGCCACTTTGGAACGCTTCATTCATGTCGTGAGGGATGATGTGAAATCGGCCATCTTCGTTGCGGAAAATGCTGTAGTCGCTTGCACGAGTCCAGTAGCCATCGCTGTTAACCAGGGCGACGTCCAGTGCGAGAAACTTCAGAACGCCTTCGATGTCCAGCATCGGTTCCAGCGCGGTTTCCAATTGTTCAAGTGGGGTTTCGTTCAATGTCCGGCAGAGTTCCACTAACGCATTCCACTCCTTCTTGCCGTCGTTCGATTTCATATCGAAGCGACTCTTGTATTCTTCCAGGCTGTCGCCCAGATACCGAAGTCCGCCATCACCGTTGGGGCTGCCTTCGACTTTCCAGCGAGTTCCCTTGGATGGCTTGTAGTTTTCTTTCAGGAATGTTTTGTCGAACTGCTGTGCGTTCACATACACGCCCCAGCTTTCGCCGTTGACGACGACTCGCACGTGGTTCGCCTTCGGGGCCGGAACGTATTGCCGAGCGATTTCGGAATACAAAATGGTACTCATCATTGAGGCGTCGCCGTTGCTGTTCAGCAGGTTGAGTGTCTTATATCCGTACAGTCGCTGGTCTTCGTCGGCCATGTCGACGGAGATGTTAAACGAACGTTTGCTACCGGTCGGCACCATTCCGTAGGACGACTTGCCGCGAAAACGAACGCCCACGTTGGGATAAGTTTTTCCGTCGACCATCATTGTTGCGGCGACATCGACGTCCGTTCCGTGGAATTCTTCGAGTTCTTTTTCCCAGTCGTCGTTGGCGAAGGTGAGAAAGATTGTTCGCAGCACCTTTGCTTCGTACAGATCCGCGTCTTTAATTGGCTCAACGTCTTCAGGAGACACCTTGGGCCCCGGTGTTGCAGGTTCGCGCTGACCGCGCCCGCCTGGACCACCCCGGCCACCTGGCCCGCGTCCGGGAGGACCAAAGCCGCGACCTCGCCCGCGTTCTGGTTCGGGCTGAGACTTCAGAAATTCGCGAGCCGCCGCACGTTCTGTGTCGTTTAGCCAACCGTTGTCATCTTTGTCGAAGTCTTTGACAAGCTTACGATCTTCGCGAGGACCGCCGGGCCCCCCCGGGCCAAATCCACCACGGCCGAACCCGCCTGGGCCACGATCATCAGCGGCACGCTGGTCGTCTCTTGGCGGATTGCCATCCCGAGGTGGTTGAGCGGCCACAATGCCGATCAGGCACGCAAGGCCAACAGCAGTCGTTATTTTCCACGGAAATGTATTCATGGTCGCAGGTTCTCTTTTCGTTTCTGAAAGATGATTTCTCTATACAGAAGTCGCTCAACAAATGACCCACCCAAATGGGAGCACGGTTCATTCGAGGATGGCCGGTCCTGGACTGAGCGAGCTGAAGGAAACCTCGGGAGGTTCACTCGTTCCTCGCTCCAACCCCGGCCAGCCACCTCAGTCTCAATTCCACAAGTGTCTATTTTGTTTTTTCAATTGGTCCGGCGCCGCCTTTTGAGTCGGTGGAGAAAGGTTCCTGGGGCGAGGCAGTGGAGTGGATTTTGCCGCCCAGGATCATCGTCGCAACTCAACGCTTTGAACGGGTTCGATGCGAGTGAGTTCTTCGATAAGGTCTGTTGGCTTGACGTTTGGTTTCAAACGGACTTTGTATTTGAAGTCGAAAACTTTGCCACGCTGGCCGGTCGCTCCGGACACGAGTTCAAACTTTTCCACGTATCTCTCGAACACAGATTCGTAGGAAGCATCTGGATTCGATCCCGCGGTGACCCGCAACGCCAGCTTCGAATTGGTTGTCACCCAGCAACCGCTGCTGCTGGCAGATGGTTTCACCAGAAACGCAGCAATGCCGACAACTACCATCCCAATTCCCGCGACGGGCATGCGGCCCGCGCCCACTGCCATACCAGTCAATACGGCGAAGATCACGAAAGCAATGTCGTGAGTGTCTTCCACAACGGTTCGGAACCGTACGATCGACAAGGCTCCGACCAGTCCGAAGGCCCATGCCACATTCTGGCCGATGATCAGCGGCAGCAACGCACACAAAATCGACAGTAGCACCAGCGTCGCGGGGAATGTCGGCACGATGATTTCACGCGGCCGAACAAGTCGATAGATCCCGGCGATCATAAAGCCGCTTAGTAGAGCCATCGCCAGGCGGACGCCCATTTCCGGGACGGGCAGGTCGGACGTTCCATAAAGACTTTGTCGCAGCCATTCCGGCATGAAGGGGGACTCCGCAAATGTTGGGTAGCCAATCGCACAGAAGGCAATGCGTGAAGAACGGTCAAACAGGGCCAGAGAAAATGACAAAAATCATTCAGGCAGCAAAGATCGCTTTATCAAAACCAAAGCGACGAGACGCACGAATCCAGGGGCGGTCTGTCTGACGGTTAACCGTCCGAAGACTGGTTGGCCAGGATGCGGAATGGTGCTTGGATCTCAGTACATTGAGGAGATCGCGTGATCATTCACGGATCGCTGCCGCTGCCCGCACTTCGATTTGACGCATTCGCGGATCGTCGGCTGGCATGAACCCTGTGAGTAGCACGGAGGCTTCGGCGTGCAGGAGCTTGACTTCGATCCAGTCGAACCATGGAAACGGCATCGTGCCGACCGGGCCGTTCAGCATTTCGTCGGTCCAGCCGCTAATCGATTCCGCAGACCTCGCGAAGGCTTCCCGTGCTTCTTCGGCCTGGCCGTTTCGGTGGAGAGCCATCGCAAAACCTGGGTAGACGATATTGCGAGCAAACCAGCCCTGGTCGTTCAACGCTTCTCGAAAACGTTCGATCGCTTTTGGAAAGTTTCCATCGCGATAGTGAGCTAGGCCAGCGATATACGTCACGGCTCCAAAGGGATGATCCACGCGCCGGCTGCGTCTCAAGTCATCTCCGCGTGGGGGGCCAAGAAGGTGTCCCATCGCCGATTGCCCCGGTGGATCAATTCCCCTGCGATCACCACCTGGCCTTCCACGACTTATTCGATTGTCAAAGCCGCCAGGACGCGGTGGACGACGTTCTTCGCCGTAACGATCTGGGTGCGACGCCCGTGACAGTAGGTATTCGGCCTGACTTGCCAGCTCCGTCGTATCGACGATCGGTTGTTGAGCCATCACGTAGCTGCGGATTTCTGCAATCGATATTGTTGCTGAATTTTGCTTCGCCAGTTCCAGCATACTCTTGCAGTAGTCGCGATAATTTTCTTCATCGCCAGTGTACAGGAACAATTGCGCAATGCCCCAGTTCGCGGGGTTGTTGGGAGGCACCCCAAGTTTTAGAGCGCGAGCAAAATCAGCCGCCGCAGGTTCCCATAATCCAACCTGAACCTGCAACGACGCTCGTTCCAGCCATGCATTGTAGTAGTTTGGTTGGACCTCGATCGCGGCAGTGTAGTCGCTGAACGCGGGCGACAACCGACCAGCATCTGCGTGAGCTCGACCGCTGGTGACCAGAATGTTGGCCTGCTTCAGCCGGTCTGCGAATTCTTCAATCTGCCTTTTGGCCAGGGTCGCTTCGTTTTCAGCCTGAACCGCATCCCGCAGAGCGACCTCCTTGGCATTGCGCTCGGAAATCGCCTTCGCGGCCTGCCATACGCTGATTCCAATTCCCAACAGTAGCGACATCGCCACCAGGGACGCGGTGATGAGTACAACTTTGTTTCGGCGAGCCAGCTTCTTCAGTCGATAAAGTTGCGATGGGGGTCTCGCTTCGATCGCATCGTTGCTGAGGTATCGTTTTACGTCGGCGGCTAAAGAGCCCGCAGATTCGTAGCGTCGCCGCCGATCCTTTTCCATTGCCTTCATCGCGATCCAGTCCAGATCGCCTCGCACCAGGTGCGGAAACTTCACGGCAGGACCAGTTCGGACGGTTTCAATGGTGGAGGCCAGCTTGCCCAGCGTCGTTAAACGGTCGCTCGGGCGTGGCGGTTCTTCTTCTTTGATGATGCGTCGCAATTCGTCGTACGTTGCACTGTTCATGCGATTGCCGTCGAACGGAGTCGTGCCGGTCAGCAGTTCGTACAACAGAACGCCCAACGAATAGATATCGCTGCGAGTGTCCACGTCCAGGCCACTCATTTCTGCCTGCTCGGGACTCATATACAGCGGAGTTCCAATCATTGCGGTAAAGCGAGTATAGATCGTCTTGTCAGTCAGTCGTTGCCCGATGGCTTTGGCAACACCGAAGTCAATCACCTTGACGACTGGCTTGCCGTCGTGGGAGGTCACCAACACGTTGGAAGGTTTGATGTCTCGGTGGATTATTCCCTTCTGGTGAGCGTGCTGGACCGCCTGACAGACGGTGATAAACAGTTCAAGCCGAGCCTGGATGTCCAGATTTTGTTGATCGCAAAATTTCGTGATGGCGATCCCACGCACAAGTTCCATCACGAAGTAGGGCCGCCCGGTTTCCGTGGTTCCCGCGTCGTAGACGGCAGCGATGTTGGGGTGATCCATCATCGCGAGTGCCTGACGTTCTGCTTCGAACCGAGCTACGACTTCCTTCGTGTCCATGCCGGGCTTCAGAATTTTCAATGCCACTGTTCGTCGAACGGGCTCCGTTTGTTGGGCGACAAAAACGAGCCCGAATCCGCCTTCGCCGATCTGTTCCATCAGCCGATAAGAATCAACAATCGTGCCTTCATCTTCGGTGATCGCTGTTTCTGTGATCAGCGTGTCTTCCAGCAAGTCGCCGTCGACAGGTCTCCATTCGGCAACCGGCGCATCCAGAGGATTGTCGGCGGTCTCATGCGCGTTCAGCAACTGCCTGACAGACGCCTGCAGTTTATCGTCGCTGCCGCACGCTTCGGCCAGAAACTGATCGCGGGCTTCGGCTGACTCATGATCAAGAGCCTGCAGAAAGATCGATTTTTCGGTGACTTCGGACATGGCGTGGTCAGCAGTTTGGTTAGGAATGCACAGCAGAAAACTTCACGCCGCTATCACTTCGTCGCTTCACTGATTTCTGCTCAACCGTGACAGGGCGTCATCGACCTCGTAAGAAAATCTCGAGAACCACTGAGCCGAATCCGCATTGGTGCGACGGCACAGCGGAGAAACGCGAGATACGTTGGTCGTCTGCTATCAATGCGAAAACTGCGTCGACGTCGGGCCACAAATTTTACGACTTGTCATCCTCGGCACCATCCATGGCTCGCTTCAGCCACGCTCGAGCATACGCCCAGTTGCGTTTTGTTGTGCGAGGGGACACTCCCAGCACTTTCGCGGTTTCCTCAATCGTCAGACCCGTGAAATAACGCAGTTCTACCATGCGAGCCATGTCTGGTTCGACTTCCGCAAATCGAGTCAACGCTTCGTCCAAAGCCAGCAGCGTGTCGCTGTTGTCCGGATGCAGCACGGCATCGTCGTCTCGCAGATCATGTCTTGCCTGATCGCCCCCTCGTTTGGCACTATTTTTCCGGCGAGCATTGTCGATCAGAATTCGCCGCATCGCTTCTGCGGCCGCTGCAAAAAAGTGGCCACGGTTGTCCCAATCCTGCCCGGACTCACTTCCGACCAAACGCATGAAGGCTTCGTGGACCAGGGCTGTCGGTTGCAACGTTTGCCCGACGGCTTCCTGAGACATGCGACTGGACGCCAGCTTACGAAGTTCTTCGTAAACCAATGGCAGCAACTGATTCGCTGCGTGAGGATCCCCGTCTTCAATGCGACTCAGAATTTGTGTGACATCACCTGACACCAATGCTGCCCTCTCGAATAAACATGCACACAAGTGCTTTCAGAACCGCCCTGCTCTTCGCCACGATCGGAGCCCTTTTACGCTTTTTCGCTGATCATAGGACCGTTGCCGAGGCTCCTTTGCAGAGAATGTTGCATTTTCGCAACCAGTCATAGAAACGCATTCGCCCAACGCTGGCACTGGAATGTGTGCAGCGGGCCGACGGAAAAGTTTAGCCACCTGAGCTTTTGCGAGATACGCTGCGGCAAAATCCCTTTGCTTGGCAACCACTCGCACTCAAAATTGGATCGCACCGTGCTGCAGACCCTTGTCCGCCTCGAAGGCAAAATTCCGACTCGATTTCGCTACACGCGTCACATGTCGCGAGCTTTTATTCATTCGTTCCAGCTTCGGATTTTGGGGTTCTACAAGGGCGCCGCCATTCGCGATCTGGTCAAACGGGTTCACCATGAAGTCGATTGTCAGATCCTTTCCAATGAAGGCTATATGGCCTACTCGCTGGCTCGAGCCCAGTCGACAATGGACGGAGTGATGGCTGAAGTGGGGACGTATCAGGGAGCGTCTGCGAAGCTGATTTGCGCCGCCAAGGGCGATACGGAATTTCATGTGTTCGACACTTTCTGCGGTTTACTGGATGCGTCCGAAGAAGACCCGCTATTCCGGCAACATGATTATGCGGCGTCAGAAGAAAGCGTTCGGAAGTACCTGGCCGACTATCCCAACGTCATTTTCCACAAGGGGCTGTTCCCGGCCGACACCGGTAGTGACGTGGCCGACAAGAAATTCTCCTTCGTGAATCTTGACGTCGACACATACGCCAGCACGCGCGACTGCCTTGAGTTTTTCTACCCACGCCTGTTGCCCGGCGGCATCCTCTTATCTCACGATTACGCTCAGGCAGAAGGCGTGCGGAAAGCGTTCGACGAAGTACTCGGGACGAAGCCGGAATCCATCATCGAGCTTCCCGAAAGTCAGTGCATGTTCGTCAAGCAGGGTTAGGCCCGTCGGCTGCTTGTTTGCCAAACGCACACCACGCAATCGTTCCCGATGCAAGAGTGGCGGCCGCCCCGGCAATGTGCCAGAGTCCCACCGGTCGGCCGTCGGCTTCATGGTTCAACACCAGCAGCAGGATCGCCGATAGCGTCGCGACGACATACAGCGCGCTGGCGAATTCTTTAGCGGCGCTTCGGCGGGTATCTCGTCGACGGACCGCTGGCAAAAACAGGGTGGCCACACAGCAGGCGGATGTTAAGGACAGCGTCGTTGACAGGTAGATCAGCAGGCCCAGCAGCGTGCTTGTCAGCAGGCCGTACTGGATAAACAGTCGTTGCAACAAGATTAGACAGACCGCAACCAGTGCCTGCAGCGCGATGGACTTCGGGATTCCTGACCGCCGTGCGCTAAGCATTTGAGGAAACACGCCGTCATCCGCCATCTGCGAATACACGCGAGGTCCCGTCATGATCATGCTGGAAACCGAAGACAACAGTCCCAACGCAACGGCGAAGCGAACAAGGACTTCAAGCTTAGATCCGCCAATCGCTGCAGCAGCCACCGCCGCGATGTCTTCCTTCCATACGAGGTCTGGCAAGGGGGCCGCGGTGACGAAAGCAGCGTTCAGCAGCAGGTACAAGACCGTGACCAGGAATGTTCCCAGCAGAAGAGCGAGCGGGACGATCGTTTTTGCCTTGGGCGATTCTGATGCAACGTAGATTGCCGCATTGAATCCCGCGAAGCTAAGCGAAATCCAAACCACGGACGTCGCGATAGCCGTAACCAGGTCCATACCGAATTCCGGCGACGGTTGTTCGACCGAAGGCTGCCAGGCGTGACCGGGAAGCTTCAATGCCGCGACTGTCAGAAATGCAATCAACGCCGCCAGCTTTACCACGACAACAGCGTTTTGGAAATGCCTGCCGGTTGAGGCATGCAGGCCATGAGCGACGGCGCAAAGCAGCACGAGACAAATTGCAACGCCATCGTCGGGAAGCCATTCAGGCCGCAAGTTGTCCGGCACGGCGTATTTTTCGAACGCCACTGCTGCAGCTGCGATTGCTCCACTAAAGCCCGCGGTCAACGAAACCCAACCGGCCAGAAAACCGGCGAATGGGTGTACGTGGCGACTCAGAAACAAATATTCGCCACCAGATTGGGGCAGCAGTTGAGCCAATCGTCCATAGCCAATGGCACCGCACATTGCGATCACGCCGCCAATGATCCAGCACAACATCACACGCCCGGGCGAGCCAACTGCTCCGAGCGTAAAACCGGAAGTCGTGAAGACTCCAGCACCGACCATGCTGGCAATGACCAGCAACGTCAGCGATGGCAGTCCGTAAGTGGTTGCCGGTCGCGAGTTTTCGTCGCGACTGCCCGGTGCGGGGTCCGAAGTGTGGTCAGGGTTCGACATGGCGAGAATCGTAACCGGCCAATCGACGATTGGCGAATCGGCCGCTTCACAAAACGTTCGCCACCTCTTGGCAGTTTGAACGCACCACGGTCACGTAACACGATCGTCTACTATTGGCTGATCGTCCGGCGTAGTTCTTCAAGGTTCTGCGTCTTCAATGCATGCTCGACGGCTTCAATCATTGAGGCGCTGATCGGCAGCGGTTCACTAACTGCGGGGACATCGGGGATAATCGTTTCGGTTAACCAGTTGAGCAGTTCATCCAGACCACTTCTGGTGACAGCGGACGTTTGAATGACGGGACCAACGCCGACCGGCGGTTGATGATCGGCCGCGAGATCCACCTTGTTCCAAACAATGGCTCTGGCATGCGTCGAAGGGATCGCGGCGAACAGTGCCGCGTCGTCGGCCGTCCAGCCGTGTGAGGAATCCACCACCAGCAGACACGCTTCGCTGTCTAAGATTGATACTCGTGCAGCAGCCACGCCAACGGCTTCGATTTCGTCTCGAGCTTCATTCCGGACCCCCGCCGTATCCACGAACTGAAACGGCCACCCGTCAAAAATGACCTCAGCTTCCACGCGGTCGCGTGTCGTTCCCGGTTGATCAAACACGATCGAGCGTTCATACCCAACCACTGCATTTAGAAGGCTGGACTTGCCGGCATTGGGCTGACCGACGACGGCGACTCGCCACGGTTCCGTAAGATGCTGAGCGAAAGTCTGCCAGCTCAGGAACCGTTCCAGTGTTGGGCGAAGTTCACTGAAAGTTTCGTCACCGTTGACGCGGGCGATGAATTCCGAGATCGCGCCCTGCTGCTGGGCCAGCAGGAATTTCGCCGTTCGCAAAGTGCGACACTTCAGAAGCTGTGATTGAAGGCATTCGTCAACAGACGTTGCAGTGCTTTCCGGCTGAGTCACGCCGCCCAGATCATCGGCGATTCGTGAAACAGCCGCGTCGCCGCCGTGACAGCAGACTTCCCACACCAGGTCCTCGCAACGAGTCAGCACGACGTCTTCGGCACCCCAGAAACCGTATAGGATTGAGCCCACCTCGGCAGTATTTGGATCACGTCCGCCGGCCGATTGAAAGTGCGATTGCAGCGGCGCCGCGTCAGCCAACGTTGTCGCGGTGACTCGCAGCACCGCAACGGCCCCTCGGCCGTGTGCTGTCAGTCGTCGCACGACAAGGGGGGGCTTGGGGGGAAGGTTCACGCGTGTCACAATTCGATATTCTTACAGCGTTTCACGCTGACTTGTGGCCGCGGAAATCGGTTGTTGTCCTACGTAGGCCGGTTCCCACGAGCCAGAACCGGCCACAACAAAACGTAAATTGCTCTAGACGATCGGCCCAGAACAAAGCTGGCAGACATGAGGCCAGCTTTCGTGTGAAGGATGTATGCCGTCTGCTTGCCTGAGTGTTTTGTGATCGTGCCACGCCGAACTGTCAACGGCGATCGTACAATGAATCTCGCGTTTCTGGATCATTCAGGTCGCCGTCCGTGACAAACCCCAGACGGTGCTCGTTCATCAGATCGAATTGTTCCTGAGACAGGAAGTTCGGGCCAGGCACTTCAGCCGCCGTGGCGTACGCAAACGTTCGAACACTCCCATCCAGAAACGCCACGTTGGCAGAATCTGTATGGCGGAAATGCGTGTTGGGGAAGTTGCTGCTGGGCGCTTCCAGAAGCCAGGTTTCTTCAAAGCTGAAGGTTGGTGGTGAGAACGAAACTGCCTTTACCTGAGCGGCGTCGGCAAACACGATTGTCTCTGTCATCTGAGCGACGTCGCGAAATTTTCTGGTGGCTGGCTTCGTGCTGAGCGTGGCAGAATAAGTTGGCGGCGGCCATTCGATCCCCGACGATCGTGACAAAAAATTGCCGTTGTACCCGAATCCGGAAGCCGGCCGTCCGAACCGCACGCTGTCCATTTGGGAAGGGCCAAAGTTGGGGCATTGAAACGCCTTCCAGTTGGTTTCCATGAAGGGGCTTAACGGGCCCGCCGCGAAATCCAGCTGCTGGTTTGGATCGGGTTCGTCGTAGTTCACCTTGCCAAACCAGAACTGAGCGGTTCCCAGTGAACCGCTGAAGGTTGCGAGGTGCTGCAACCGAGTGGTGTCTTCAATCACGTAGGGGACCATCGTTTCTGAATACACGTCGGCATAGTTGTGAAGGGCCAGCGTGAGTTGTTTCAGTCGGCTGCGGCACTGAGTCCGCCGGGCTGCTTCGCGAGCCTGTTGTACGGCCGGCAGCAGCAGCGCGATGAGGATGGCGATGATCGCAATGACCACCAGAAGTTCAATAAGCGTGAAGCCGGATCTGCGACGGTGGATGGAACCAAAGAATCCGGAATGCGGTGGAAGGGGCCGGGACATGGTGACGCAATTCTGAGAAAAAAGGATTGCGAATCAGCATATGTCGGGCATCACAGCACGGCTTCCACGTCGTACCGCTCGTCTGAGCGCACGCTGGAAGTTAGATGGAGAACGAGGCACTTCGGGAAAGACCGAATGTCTGCGCTGTGATCGGCCGACATCGCCTTTCCGCGAAGGTGATATCAACAACAAACCAGGCAGGTCTTCTGACTTCCGGATCATCCAGACGTTTCTTCCTTCCCACCGAGACCTCCAGTTGAACTGAAGAATCATGGCAGTGGATTGAATAGAAACGCTGTCCTCGGTTACAGCGGCGGGACCGTGACGGATTTTTACCGTCTTCCCTTTTCACTCGCCCCAACGTGACTTAATGCACGCGGCAAGCACCTGATTTGTCCACAAAGGCAAGGCACCAAGGTACCGAGTCATCATGGCTGACGGCACAGTATCGCGCTGATGCCCAATTGCAAGGGGGACTTCAGCGTTGAATCGAAAATCGCTGTTCGTAGAATCCGGACCTCGACCAGACAACAATTTTTATACGACCGACGTTTTCACCCGGCCTCACAAGACCGAAAGCCATTCATGCAGGAAGCAATTCGCAAAGCCAGCGTGCTGATTGAAGCTCTAAGCTGGATTCAGCGATTCAAAGGGCGATATGTCGTCGTTAAGTTGGGTGGCAGCACTCTTGACCAGCCGGAAGCGGTGGACAGTCTGCTGACTGATATCGTTTTCATGGCCAGTGTTGGGATGCGGCCGGTGATTGTGCACGGTGGCGGTAAGGCGATTTCGTCCGCTATGGCAGACGCCGGAATCGAACCGCGGTTTGTCGAAGGTCGACGCTTCACAGACCCGGAAACGCTTAGAATTGCGTCGACGGTGCTGGTGGAAACGATTTCCACGAAGATTGTCGAAGTACTGCGGCTGAAGAATGCGACTGCCACCGGACTGCATTTTCAATCGGAAAACGTGTTGATTGGCGAGAAGCTGAAACTGCAGAACGCTGCGGGCGAGGCCGTTGATCTGGGGCATGTGGGCCGCGTGGTCGACATCGACAAAGATCTGCTGGTCCGAATTTGTTCGACGGGCACGATTCCCGTGATCCCCAGCATCGCTCTGGACCGCGAAGGGCACAGGTTGAATGTGAACGCGGACACCGCCGCCGCCGCGGTGGCTCGCGAGCTAAACGTTGAGAAGCTTGTGTTTTTGAGCGACATTCCGGGCATTCTGACGGACCTGAACGATCCGTCATCGCGGCTGTCTCACGTGACGGCGGGCCGAGTTCGGCAGCTTATCGCCGATGAAATCATTGCTGGGGGGATGGTTCCCAAAGTCGAAGCCGCTCTGGACGCACTGGATGCGGGCGTGCGGAAAGTCCATATTGTCGATGCCAGCATGCCGCATTCCGTTTTACTGGAAATCTATTCAGACGTCGGCGTCGGTACGGAGATTGTTCCCTAAGCAATTTTCCGAAATCTGCCGCCCCACCCCATGCGCGACAGCATGGCCTGTGCGACTGTCGGGCGGCTTGAAACACGCTCCCCGCGAGGCGGCCTGGGATCTTCTGAGAGTTCAGCGCGGCGATGGGCCTGGCCTGGTGTCCGACTGTGTCCCCGCGTTTGGCTGCGTTCAGGCTTTTGGCGGTGGCGAGCTGTTTCAGGTTTGCAAATATCGCACCCGGCAAGTAGCCTCCGCAAATCTATGCGTTCGGTGCGCGGTCAGACGGTCAGATTGTCTGAGCGAACCGCTCGCGCGCCGCGAAGGCGAGTGTGAGCAGGGATTTTGGAATCCACTGCGCCAGCCTTCAGCTTCTACCGCGACCAAAAGCAGAAATTCATGACCGACGAAAAAGACCCAGCCAAAGATCTCGCTGACGAAATGGCGGCGAAGCTGTTTGGGATTGAGGTAAACCGCGATGAAGACACCGACGTAGGCGGCGATTTGCTGTTCGACGAGTACGACGATGGTTCGTCGCTGGACAATTTTCTGGGCGGCTCGTCTTCGAAGACAGACTTGCCGGATGATGACGACGATACGGACTTCGATAGCCCGGTTGCCAGCCCTGAAGAAAGCCGAGCGACAGAATACGCGGACGAAATCGATGACGACCTGATTCTGTTCGACGACGAAGAGGAAGAAGAGGAAGCTCCAGCCACCGCTCCTGCCTCAACGCCCGAGCGTTCTTCGTTCCGCACGCAATCGTCTCAACCGCAGGCGGCCGCAGACGACGACGATGACGACGACGATGATGACATCTCATTCGGCGATGATGAAGACAATGACGAGGAGGACGACGATCTGGATTTTGGAGACGATGATGAGGACGACGACGAAGAAGAAGATGAGGACGACTTCGACGACGACGAGCTGCTGTTTCCCGACGACGACGACGATGATGAAGAAGAGGACGACGAAGAAGATGACGATGACGAAATAGGTTTCGAGGATGACGACGACGACGAGGAAGACGAACCTGTCGCTCGACCGCAACGGAAACAACAACCTGCCGCTGCCGAGAGCCGTGGGCGGCAGACATCCGATCGCAGCAGCACCCCAAAACGGTCGCCTGCCAAGGATGACGACGCAGTCTGGGACGAACTGGACGAGTGGGTCTGGGACGACGACGACGCCGGCAAAGGCCGTAAAGCCGCGGCTGTCGTGCAGGATGATGATTCGGACGACGACGAGGACGACGAACAGGTCGATGTGAAAGAGGCCAGAGAAGTCGAATCGGCCGAAGAAGAACGTCCCGGCAAGCGTCGTCGTGGGCGTCGCGGTCGAGGACGACGTGGGCGTGGTGGCCGCAGCGAGCCTGAAACAAAGAAAAAGGTTGCTCCCGTCGCCGCTGAATCTGACGACGACGATGATGATCACGACGACTTCGACGACATCCTGTTCGATGACGAAGGCGAAGATTTCGTCCGCGTCGCGCCAAAGGGTAACCGCCGTCCTGTCGCCGAAGTGGATGAGGATGAGGATGAGGATGAGGATGAGGATGAGGATGAGGATGAGGATGACGACGACGAAACGGATGATGTCGATGCTTCAGATAGCGACGACGAAGAAGAGGAAGAACGACCACGACCAAAATCGCGGCGGCGACGCGGCGGTCGCGGACGTGGTCGTCGTGGCCGAGGACGCCAGCAGGAGTCCACTCGGTCTGAAAGCCAGGACGACGAAAACGCGGAAGATGACGACGACGATGACGATTTGGATTTAGTCTTCGGCGACGACGATGATGATGCCGAAGAGGTTGAGCCTCAACCGCGTTCACGGCGTACGGCACGCCGCCGACGTCCGGAATCCAAGCCATCGGAAGCTACCGAACGCGAGCAGCGTTCGCGTCGCGGCCGTGGTGCTCGGCCAGCCAAAACTGACGAATCAGGCGAAGCGGACGCCGAGCCAGATGACGGCCCACGCACTCGACGTCGTCGCAAGCCGGAACCACGTGAGACGACATCCGAGTTTTCCGGAATCCCAACGTGGGAACACGCGATCGGCCTGCTTGAAGTGAAGTCCCCGAAAAAGGGACAATACGATCGCGGTCGACGAGGTGGCCAGGGCGGCGGATCCAGCCGCGGTGGTCGAGGTGGCGGTGGCGGTCGAGACGGTGGAAACCGGGGCGGCGGCGGTCGTGGCCGAAGCGGTGGAGGCGGAGGTGGTCGCCGTTCGGAATGACCGATGGCGACGATCGAACCGCTGGTAGCGATTGCAAATGGCATGGCTCTGGCCTGCCGACCACAATTCACGCGGTGTGATCAAATTTCATCAAAGAGTTCCCGAACAGTTGTCGAAGAATTGCCATACGATTACTTGATTCCGCGGAAGCGGATTGATAATCTTCCTGCACGCAAGCGAGGGGCCGTAGCTCAATTGGTTAGAGTACCGGACTGTCGATCCGGGGGTTGAGGGTTCAAGTCCCTTCGGCCTCGCTAATAAAAACGCTGGTCAACTCGACCAGCGTTTTTTTTGTGTACTCAATGAATGTACTCACTGGCTCTTGACTGCCCCATCAGTTCACTCAATTTCTCGGTCGCTCTTGCCTGTGAATCCTGCATCAAGTGTGCGTACAGGTTCGCTGTTGTCGCGAATGATGCGTGTCCCAGTCGATGCTGTATCACCTTCAAGTCGACGCCCGCGTATAGCATCAAAGATGCCTGTGTGTGCCTCAGGTCATGGAACTTGAACGTCTTCGGAATCCCTGCTGATTTGCGAATCGGATGCCAGACGTTGCGGTCAAAATTGGATCCGCGTAGGTATCCGCCCAGCGTGTCCGGGAAGCAGATCGGCACTTCATCCGGTGTGAATCCTTCCGCTACCGCCTTCTCCATTCGACTGGCCAATGCGTTTATTGCGATCGGCTCCAGCGTCACGACACGGCGACTCGTGCGGGTCTTCGGGACCTTGACGGTGATTTTGCCGCCAATCTCCTCCAACGCCTTTCTGACCGTCAAAACGCCTTCTGAGAGGTTCACAGCGGACCATTCCAGAGCGAACAATTCCCGTTTCCGCAGCCCGGTCATGGCTGCCAGCGTGATGATGTCGCCGATCCGATGGCTTTTGCATTCAGCAAACAACGTCTGACACTGTTCGCGTTCCAGGGGGATGACTTCCTTTCTTTCGACTCGGGGCTTGTCTAATGCGATGCATGGATTGAACGGAATCTTCCGCAGCTTCACGGCCTTATTGAGAGCGTTTCGCAGAGTCCGGATTGAACGCAACCGCTGGTTGTCTGAAAAGCTCTTCCGCTTCAGTGTCGCTTGCCATTTCTGAAGTGCCTCCGCATCGAGCCTGTTCAACTTGATGGCTCCAATAAACGGAACGATGTAGAGACGTGACGCCAATTCGTATTCTTCGAACGTCTTCCCCGCACGATTGACCGCCACGTCATCATACAGCCAGTTCTGAAGGTACGCTGCCACCGAATCTTTCGATACGACGGACTTGCTGTTCAGCTTGGCTTGCTGCTTCAGGTTGTCGATCTTATCAACCACTTCGCCCTGAGTGCCGCCGTAGACAGTCTTCTGAATTCGTCTGCCTTTGTCGTCCCGTCCCAGGCTGATCCGGCCCACCCAACGCCCGTCAGACTTACGCTGAAAGATGCTGCCTTCGCCCTTTGCTCGTTTTCCCATTTGTTCGATATCCTGAAACCGCTTGTTCCTGAAAAGACGGCGGCCGGCCAACACGACCAGCCGCCGTTGTGGATTGCCTACATGATCGCAGGCAGCTTGTTCAGTTCCTCGCGCACGTCTTCCCAGGCAGACACGATGTCGCTGGCGGTTTGGTTCGGTGTGCCCATGTTCGCCAGCGTTAGAAAGTAGCATTCGGCGTTGTCGCACCACTCCACGTAGACAGCTTCCACCGCGCTCATTTCACCGATGGCCCGCAGCACGTCGCGGCGCGTCAGACCGTTGTCGATACACGCCTTGAACAGCGTTACCAGCCGAACCTGATTCAATTCACAACATGACCACGCCACGGCGATGACTCGGCACGCGAGGTCGGAAAAGCGGTGGCCGTTTTGGGAGACAGCAGCCTCGGCGAGTTCATCGAACGATTTTCCGGACACACCCGCGGCTTCGATGTGGTGACGCTTTTCGTCGCCGTTCCATTCGGCGAACATGTCGGCCAAATCTTCGGGGTTGTAGTTGTCCGGATGCTGCGGAAGGTCGTTCAGGAATGCCTGAGGGTAGGTGGCAGAGATCATCACCGTTTCTCCTGTGATGCTGCAAACGCCGATCCGCCTGGCACTCTGCCCGAACTCTTGAGAGCGCAAGCAAAGTGCCGGGCTCGACTTCCAAGGCTGTCCTACCGGCCAAAACCGGTTGCGGCCCTCACGGGAACCCGCCAGCTTGAATGCCGAGACCGGCACTTTGACTTTGGTTTGATATGGAAAGATTTTGCACCACACTGGTGGGTGTGGGTTTGGTGCTGTTTCCAGCTTAGGAGCAAGCATTCTGTCAACCTGCTGTGGAAAGTTCAATGCTTATTGCACCTTGCGAAAGCGAGTTGCAGACACTGACGTTCGTGTGAAGGTTTCAAAAGCAATTCGGATCCAGTTCGCGTTCGCGAAGTTCCTCAAGCTGGAATTCCAGCTCTCCGATTGCCTCATTGATGGACGAGAGTTCCTGCTCAAAGCCCGCTGCCTTGCTCTCGTGCACAGCGATCTCTTCGGCCAGCCTTGGGGGAGGCGTTGCGCCCATAGACCGCTGACGAGCAATCTCGGCCTTCAGAACTTTCGCTGAGCTTTTATGGTGAGTCTGCTGGTGCTCCAGTCCTCGTTGCTGCCTCACAAGCTCTTTCCTCTGGCTGGCGAGTCTCTCTTTCGCGGCAGCAAGGTTCGGGCACGTTGCGCCGCTGCGGAGGCTGTTTTCGATGCTGATGAGCTTATAGCTTTCGGTGAGATCCGATTGCTCTGCCCGCAGTCTCGCAACTTGCTGCTGATGCTTCTGCAGGGTGGGGGCAAAGGCGTCTTCAGCCTCTTGAATCTCTTCGTCGATTTTGGCCGCTCTGGCGACTTCCGACTTGCCACGCTCGATTTGCGCGAGCAACGCCCGGCGACGCTTCAGCATTGCAACCTGGCGTTCCAGTTCTTCGAAGTCGACTCCGGCAGCCTGCATGATTTCAGCGACTTCATTGGCATCGACGTCGGTATCGTCCGCCAGTTGAACCCGCAGTTTCTTCAGCCGCGTGCGTGCTTGTTTGCGTGCTTCAGATTTACGATTCTCAGCCTGCTTTTTCAATTCGAACAGTTTCATAGTTACTCTCTAAAAACGGGGACGGAAATTTTTAACCGGCTCAAACAGCGAGCCGAATTCGGCGGGTGGTGGAAGTGCTTTGACGACTGACAGCGGTTCATTGCGAAGCGCGTGACACTCGTATCTGAGTGTTTCGAAGAACTCGAACGATGGTGTGTTAGTGACCTCTCGCCAATCCAGCAGTTCGAACGTATCAATCGGCCAGCGGCGCCAATCCATGCGGGAAGCGACGTGAATCATCATTCTGATGAACGGCAACCCATGAGCCTCTCTGGCAGCGAGCAACTCAGCTTCGACCGTGTCTGATTCGCCGAAGTCCTGCCACGTGCTACGACCGATACACTGGCGTGCTGCCTCGGCGTACGCCTGTGAAGGCGATTCGTTGCACAAGGTTTCAGCCATCAATCGATGAGTGAGCTCGTGAACCGCGACTGCTGTGAATTCGGCAATCGGCAGATCGTGTTGCAAAATCATCGCGGGCCCGGGGCCTTGATAGTTTTCGATCGAATCTGCATAGATTTCGCTCATTGACGGACACGTGATTCCCCTGATGTCCGAATCGAGCGTGACGCCTGGATCGGCAACAGCCAATAAAATGTACGGACCGGCTCGATTCTCCGCCTCGAGTTCGTGTTCAATCAATCGCCGCAAATCGGTCTGGAGACGGTTGCGAATTTGCTGAATGCTGTTGTTGTTCGTTGTCATCGTTTGTGGTCACTCACGCAGGAAGGGGTCTTTCTTGTCGCGGCGCGTACTTCGCAGGTATCCATAGAGACAGGCCCCCCCTGTGGGAGAACCTATTTTGTTTGTCGCTCCCGGTGCTGTGGCTTGCCATGCTTTCTGCCGGGGTTGTGCTTTATTCCGGACACCTTTAGCTGTCTGTATTTACGCTCTTCTGAATAAGGACGGACGGACAGTCCCTATAGGAACTGTCGCGTCCGCACTGATTCCGTTTCAGTCCGGACATTCGGACACCAATAAGGACACTGTCCGGATTCAAACTGTCCTTATTCAGATTCATCGCTAATCCTGTAGCCAATGCACGTTCTACGCCCTGATTTGAAGTCAGGGACTACAACGATAGTGTTGGCTGTTTCCAGTTCCTCCACGGCTGTTTGGAATACGTTCCGGACGGCTTTGGTTCCGCTTGCTTCAGCCAGCTTTGATTCGGACAGCCCGTCCGGACAGCGTTTCAGGGCTTTCAACATCCGCTGTTTCATATCCGCAACCTTATCGTTTTCGCGTGCCTGTTCCTGAAACGCTCGATGGTCCTGCAGGCTGGTGAAGTCGGCCGTCCACGCTCGTTCGTTGAAGTCCAGTTTCAGCAGACCGAACTGTTCGTCGCGTCCGCCGTATCGAATAGCCAGCTCATGTTTGCCGTCGCCGGTGTATTCGCTCATGCGTCCCATTAGCCAGTAGTTGCCCGCGAACTCCGCGATACCAGCTTGCGATAAGTCTTCGAGGTTGGGCGCGTCGTCATAGCTTGCAGACTTCTTAACGTGGTGCGCGATGATGGTTTTCGCCGGCTGGCAGTGCTGCATGAATCGACGCATGGCGGGGCCAACTTCTGTCAGATTCGCGGTATTCAAACCCGCCAATCCCATGTACAGCGGGTCCAAAATCACAACGTCGATTCTGTTGCTATTCACCGCCTCTTGAACCGCTCCGCAGTCTTCAAGGCTTGGAAGGGTGGGGAAGTGCGCGGTCTCGATTCGGATGCTGTCGCCGATGTCTTCGGGGCGTAGGTTGCGAAACTCCGCTGCCTTTTTCAGCTTTCGGATTGCCGCCTTTTGTGACGCTTCACCGGTGATCATCAGCACACGAAACGCCTGCGGGATCTCGAACCGATTCAGCCATGGGAACCCGCTTGCCAAAGAAACCGCCAGGTCTGTCAGCAGCGTGGTTTTTAACGACTTCTGTTTTGCTCCGAAAATGGTTGGCTGGTCGGCTGAGAAAATGTCTCTAACAAGCCATTGAACCGGCTCATCTGCCATTGGCCAGAGTTCCGCCGCTGCAACGCCGCCGAAGCCCCGCCCGATAGATTGGACGGCTGTTCCCGCTTCGAGCGCCGCCGCTTCTTGCGTCAGTTCTGTAATGCGATCAAACGTTCCATTCTTCGCCGCTCGCTCGATATCCGCACGAACTACCATTAACCGGCTTGCGGTCCAGTTCTTTCGAAGAATCTTTTTGTGGTAGTCGAGACTCGTTCCGGACACTTGATCTGCAAACAGCGACCGAACAACGTACTTGTCTGCGTGCTGATTCGTGTGAGCAAGGAACGCGAGAACGAGTTCCGCGCTGAAGTCTTCACCCGCCTCATCAATCTCACGAAGTGCTTCGAGCGTGAGCTGATAGTCCGGATTCGTGAACCACCTTGATTCAAGATCAGCGTGTTCGCCGATACCGGTTTGGCTCTGGCAGATTGCCGCCAGCAAGGCGAACTCAGACGCCTCGGTCGGGGCTGCTGTTGGTACACTCATCGCCGCATCTCGCTGTCGTCAGCCCACGCCAGACTTAGCTGCCTGGCTGGTAACTCGCCCTGCTTGATGACGTGTAAGCATGTTGCCTGGTCGATGTGCAGACGTTGGGCAATTGTCGCTGCGTCGTATGCGAGCGAGTGCAAAAGCTGAACAGCTTCGATGATGTTTTCGTTTTCGGTCGGCAATTCCGTTGCCTGCGGTTCGGTACGCTGTACCATGCGATTGCTCCTTTGGTGTTGTGTCGGGGCGCGAGTTGCTGCGTCAGTCCCGGCAAAAAATCTGAAAGCCTCGCCACGCAATTGGTGGGGCTTTCTTCTTGTCCGGATCGGGTTAGGCTTAACTCAGAAACTTCCGGCGGACTTCGGTCCACGGAACGCGCCGGGAGCGACCAAACGCGCGAGACTCCAGCTCTCCGCTAGCGATCATTGCGTAGATTGTGCTTATCGCGAGACTCGCGACCGTGGAGACCTCGCGAGCGGTAGCATTGCCTGCGAGCGGGTAGCCGTCTTCAGCAATCGGACGGCCCTTGTCGTCGCGTTTGAACTCCGTCGCGGTTTCAGCTTCAGCAGTGTTCATATGTCATGCTCCACGATATGCGGTTGTGTAGATAACGCTCGCTTGCGTCTACACCACACCATGGCGCAAAAAACAGCGACCGTACAGACTGTTCTGCCGGTCGCGTTTTTGTTCGGTCGTATCCGCTTTTAGCCGTTTTTAACCGTCGCTATTCGGCTTTGCGTTTGAGGTATTCTAAGCCTGCCGCCGTCAGAAGCACGTTGCCGCGAGGGCTATTGTTCTCGCGACTTGCCCCGCCTGGAATAGTGCCGTTTCGGATTTCATCGTTAATCGTTGTCCGACTGCATCCGGTATCTTTCATCAGTGCTGTGACAGAGCGCGCGGGCAGCCAGTCTGTCTGGCCATTCGGTTCACTGATCTTTCGGCAATGGTCCATCCAACTCCGCACCATGTCGCTGATCGCATCGCGTTCGTCGATGAACTCGGGCGGCTCAAACTCTTGGTCGAGCAACTCCGATGGCTTCACGACAGGGTAGAGCGGGAAGCGAGTTTGCGACTTCAGCAGCGGGTCATACAGATTCGCCGACACGATTGACGCATCGCGCTCCGTTTTTCCCGGTGACCAGTCCCATCCCTGCCGCTTCGCCTCCGCCACCAGCTTCGGCAGAAGGTCGGTCAGTGCGACGTGCCCATCGCGTTCAAGGCGAGTCAGCAGCCGTTCGCACAGCTTTACGAATCGAGTGTGATCGTCAGTCATCGGGGTTCGCCTTCCTGTCAGCGAACATCCTGAATTGAAAAGCGAAGCGGCATGGTTCAGGAAAACCATTTGTCCCGGCGGTGATCAAGCCGGCCGGTAGCCGCTCGCTGGTTTCAGTTTGTAGTTATTCTGAGTTTGAACCGCCAGTTCTTGCAGGTATGCGGACTAAAATCGGTGATGTGCTCAAGTCTCCCCCCTTGTCCAGCACTTCCTGCCGATTATGACCTGTCTTTCAAGGCGATTTGGAAATTTTGGCACTTCAGGAAAGAGGTTTACTCTCTTTCGATGACCACAATATACCGGGCTGAATCCATCAAATCCTCCGGTCGGCACAACATGTTGTAGGGAAGGTCAGCGTGTGCAGCAATGGTAGCGTTTTTTGCGAATCTGAGGTTGCTATCTGTTCGATTGACAGTCCCTCATTCGCGTCGTATTGTCGAACTACGTGGATTTAGACATAATTCACACAACCCCAGTGCTTCAGTTTTTCGATAATCTCTTGCCCCTGCGAAGATCGCAGATTGGTGACTCACGGAAGTTCGTCCCACCCCGTCATGATTGAATCCGCAATGACTACCGCCTCCCACAACGTTGAGAGCAGTCTGCAAAAGAAAGCTGTTGTCGTTGATTGGTATTCGGAACACGAGACCATTCAGGTATTTGGCCGAAACCAAAGCCGGTTTGAGATTCAGAAAGATCGCGCCATTGAGGCATTGCAAGTCGCTAAACAGCGAGAGCAATTCGATAAACAGCTAAATCTTTTAATTGGCAAGACCTTTGAGTGGTTGGTCTCAGGTGTGTCAGGGGTCGAATCGATTTATCTGACGCTACGCGACTCACGCTTAATGCTTGTCGTAATCGCAGAGGTTGCCGAATGCCAAGATGATTTAGAGGACTCGGTAACAGAGTTTGACATTACTGTTGCTGAAGATTCCGACTTGGATCTCATTAGAATGAATTCCATGGTGCTGCCTAACGCTTCTGATGAGGCTTTGAATTCCTTCTTTGATGAGCGTTTTCTCTTATCCTTGAAAAAACAGGGCGATTAGTGGCTGGCGAAGCGGACCACATAACGCTGGCCAACAAGAATCACGCCGCATTGGAATTGTTGTGCAAGTCTGGTGACTATCCCGAATGGGTTACCACGATCGCCTTCTACAAGGCCGTACACATCGTGGAAGCTGTATTCGCATATCAGCTAGGGCGTCACTCAAACGGACACGATGACCGCTTGGAACAATTGAAGTCCAAAAAGTTCCAGCCGCTGTTCACCCATTTTCGCCCCCTGTATTGTGCATCACTCGTCGCCCGCTACCTCGTTGACTTCGGTCCGGCCAAACTCGGACAGGGGCGGAGTGCCCCACAATACAAGACGTTTACCGACTACATGCCGACCGAAAAGGTCATGAAGTCACTCGTTCAAAAACGCCTGCGTTCTATTGAGGATAACGCTGTCAGCCTACTGTCCGAAGCTGCCAAGAGTTCAATGGTTCGTTGTGTTCAGTCGTAGAACAGGGGCATTCTAATCCGGACGGCGTCTGTCTAGTGTACTCAGAAAATGTACTCACGCCGATGGGAACCATGTACTCAATGGAGGATTCGTGCTTCGTTAGCCAGTGTTTTTGCACGCCATGTGAACGGTGGAGCGATTAGATTCCAACTGTCGATCCGGGGGTTGAGGGTTCAAGTCCCTTCGGCCTCGCTTGGTTTCACAGAGCAATCGTGAAACCGCTAGATTTAAGAAGCCCTGCAGCTCACTTTTGAGCTGCAGGGCTTTTTCATTGAGCGGTTAAGGGAGGTTCACTGTGTGAAGCTTGTTGCACCATGCTGCTGTGCTCTACTCAAGCTATCGCTGAGCACGTCGCTCTGGTGCATAAAAGCATATGCCTGCCATTCGCTGAAGCTCTGCAGGAGCCGGGTGGTGTCCGGTCAACAACCGATTTGGCGTTGGCCGCTGGGCGTTCGCT
Organism: Fuerstiella marisgermanici; assembly: GCF_001983935.1. Taxonomy (GTDB): domain Bacteria; phylum Planctomycetota; class Planctomycetia; order Planctomycetales; family Planctomycetaceae; genus Fuerstiella; species Fuerstiella marisgermanici. The sequence continues at coordinate 8,756,889 of NZ_CP017641.1, forward strand.
AACGTTTTCAAGCGAATAATGGGGCTGATCGTCGCGCCGCTGGCCCTAACCGATAACTGCGACAAAGCACAGTTTTTGCATCGCCAAGCCCGCCAGCCGGCGCCCGCTGGCAAAGCGGCATCACTGCGAGCTGGGGAACCCGCTCCCAATGATCAGGGTTGCTCCAAAAATCCGCGGCAACAGCGTGCCGCTGCGGCCTCAGAGCTTCATGGACGTCGCCTTCGCAGCGGCTCATGCCTTGTCGGTCGACTACAAGTGCTGCAGCCGACCGCTCAAGGCGACGCTTCTGCTGGGGGAGCCGCAATCCATACGGCTTCTACTGACCAGTAACTGCCGCAATTTTCTTGGCGGCGGCTTCTTTCGCCTTTCCCATTACATCGGCTACCTTAACGGGCTTACCGCCCTGGCGTTTGCTTTCGTCGGCGGCTTCCATGAAGGCGTAGATGTCGGTGGTTTCTTCTTCGCTAATCGGAGGCTTGCCGGACTTGAAGAATTCGACAATCTCGACCAGCAGTGGGTCGTAGCCGTTGTAGCCGCCGATTTCGGCGATGCCCTTCGCTCCAAACGCGTGGCCGCCGTAGCCGGTTTTGCCGGAGCGGATACCTCGGAAAGTGCCGATTCGTCCATCATTCCATGTGCCGGTGACGAGTTCTGTGCTGTCCGTCTGGGTTCGCACGACAGTTTCCACGCCGGGCCCCATCACTGTAAACAGGCTCTCACAACCGTGAATCCCGTACCAGTACAGGTCTGGATGAGTCTTCTCAAGTGAACATGGCGAATACGTGCTGGCGCCCATTACGTCGCCGATCGAACCGTTTCGCACAGCCTGTGTGTTTTTTCCATACCGCAGTGACGACGACGAAAAAACGGGCGATTTATAGTGCTTTGATAGCTCGAAAATCGCAATACAGTCTTCAAGACTTCCAGCGATCGGCTTGTCAATAAAGCATGGTTTGCCGGCTTTCAGGACGGGAATGATCTGTTCAAGGTGAGGTCGGCCGTCGTTTGTTTCCAGCAGGACGGCATCAACCTGCTGCACCATGGCCTCGAGGTCGTGGACAATTTTGACGCCATATTTCTGGATGTCTTCGGTGTATTTGGGAACTCGCGTTACGCTGCTTTCGATGTCCGGCGAACCCTTGGGGTACACGACCGTCAGTCGGCAACCCGGCACGTGTTTCGGGTCATCAGCGTTATTCATCAGTTTGGCAAATGCCAGACAGTGCGACGTATCCAGTCCGATCATGCCAACTTTGATTGGCTCATCAGCAGATGTCGCGGTAGCGAACGTAAGAAGGGCGAAAGCGGTAATCGTTGACAGAAGTCGCATAGGGGGCCTCAAGGTAGGAGGAAATCCGGGTGGGAAAATCGAAGACCGCCATTCTTGCGACTTCACGAGGCATTGCCAATGATGCGCCGGAATTTCCGCGTTTGGACGAACCCCGTCTGTCATCTCAGCCGCCAACGGCACCGGGGGCCAATTGACGTGCGACTCCTGAGATTGCCTTAAATCGGATCGGACGGCGTCCGCTTTCGACTGGTGGAGGCGTCTATAGCCAGGACTTCAGTGTCTTCAGGTCCTTACGAATGGCTTCCCAGTGTTCCGGAACCAATTCGGGTTTGCGGTGGTCGATGTATTCTTCGTGTAGGGAAACGGGGCCTCGGAAATCAGTTCTGGCCAGCATTCGGAAGAACTTCGAATCTACTCGCCCGTCACCCAGGGGCACATTGGTCGGCCGCGCCTCGCCCCAAGTGAAGTCTTTGACGTAGACGACCTGAATATGAGGTCGAATTAAATGGAAGCCGATCGGCCAGCTCATGCCTGCTTCGACGGTGGCGTGTCGGATGTCATACGCGACGCCGACTTGCGTGGGATCGATGCCGTCGAGACCGCGGTGCAGGTCCCAGATGGGAGCTCCAAAATAATTGCGACCGGCATGATTCTGGTAGACGGCCGTGATTCCCAACTGCTTGTTCAGGGCAGCAAGGTCCTTCATTTTCATGCGCCACTCGTCAATCTGTTTCGTGATTGACTTGCTTTCATCGTACTTGAAGTACTGCATGCGGTAATACCGAATGCCGAGTTTCGCTGCTGTTCTTAAAACGGCTTCGGAGAGGGGATCTGACGGATCGTTGATGTTGGATGTCAGAACTGTGAGCTTCTGATTCTGCTTTTCCAGTGCGGCGACAAGTTGAGGTAGCTTATCGGGCACCGCTTCGGGTTCGATGTGGCCACCCGGCCGAATGGGCGCTTCAATTCCGTTGAAACCGATGTTGGCGGTTTGCGTTGCCAGTTCGTCAAAGGTCAGTGAGTTGAATGGCTTGGTGAAGACGCAAATCTGATTCGCCTTCGCCGCAGATGATTCATCTGCAGCAAGTTTGGATGAAGCGAAAGCGGCAGCGGCTGAGGCGGCAAGGAATGTTCGACGAGTGGGCATGGTTGGGTCTCGCTTTCTTGGTCGGAATCAGGGGCGTTGAGGTTCGAAGGTCAACAGACGCCAGGTGAACGCTGACAGGCACGGTACCAGCTCGCATTTCAGGCACGCTTCAGCGGTCTCGTTCGTTCAGGCAAATTCTGGCCGCCGTTGACACCCGGACAAGCATCAGCCCGAATCTCATCACTGCCAACGCTGTGAACATCGTGATGCTGGCTTCGACAAATTGCGGGGGCGACGGATCTTTTAGAAAACGAATTCCTATCCAGATCAACACCACCGATCCGAGCACCAGTGCCCAGCCGACTATTTCGCGGATCCAAAACAGCATCACAATTGTCCTCGGTCTTTGTAGGCATCAGGGGCGTCGATGGGAGCAGGCTGCGGTTCCGTCGGGTGCAGTTCGCGGACTTTCTTCCGCCGGACCTTGATTCGTTTTCGAATGATCATCCGCAACTCACGGTGGTTCCATTTCAAAAAGACACTGCGAAGGTACACGCCGGCCTGGCTTTTGGAAAGGCTTCGCCACGCAACTTCATTCACCAAAACCAACACAGGCAGGTAAAGCAAAAACAACAACAGCCCCAGCATGATGGCTCGGTAACCGGAGGGCCGAATTCGGAAGTCGCGAATCGTACTAAAGCCGGAACCGGGGCCATGGAAAGGAACCAACCACATCACGATGCGTGCTGCGATCCCGCAGGCAATAATTACTGACAGCATCTTCAGCATTGAACGGCAGAAGGCCACCAGATTTGTCGCGATGACTTCAGCCGTCTGCTGATCGCCCTTCACGAAATCGACTACCAAGTACCTCATCGAAGTCAGGGCCGATTGACGATCGAGTTCCTGCAGGACGCGAAAACGGCTGAGGGCCGCCAGCAGGCTGACTGAAATGACAACCCACAGCGTGTCGTTCAGCGTGAAGATGGGGATCGCCCGCCGAGATTCAAGGTAGAACAAGTTGACTTGAATCAACCCCAGCAGCACCATCACTCCGATCCAGTGTTTGAGCGGCAGCACGATGACGGCTAAAAAAATCAGGTTCAGGGCGATGCTGATGTGATCGCCGCCATACAACGATGACAGGAACAGCATGCCTAACCCGGCACTAAGCAGCAGGTAAAATGTCTGCCACGCTCGAGGTTCGATGTCGATGGCCTGATGCTTGTCAGTGCGGTTTGGCGTCTCCATCTAGCGAATCCCCGCAAACGAAACTCGGCCACTGCGAGCCAGGTTGGTTTCGGCCAGAACCAGCCGAATGGCATCTTCTTCTCCGGACAACGTCACCGAAGCTCCGACGCGGCGCAGCGCACGTTGTAGTCGAGTGGCCAGTTCTTTGGTGCGAAGGTCTTCGGCACGGGCCATCAGGTCTTCGGCGGTGAGTTTTGTTGCTGCATTGCTGGCATCTGCTTCAGAAGTCGCAGTCGGTTTGAGTCCCCCATTGGGGCGGCGGAAGGTGGGAGTCGGGCAGACAAAGACGACTCGATGATGCCTCGCCAACGCCATTTTGACGGCGGGCATTACCTGACTGATGTTCGTCGCACATTCCAGCAGGTTGGCCATCACGACGTAGACTTCGTTGTCGCGAGCCATCGCTACGGATTCTGAAATTGCCTTGCTGAAAAGTTCCATTGTGGCCATGCCGTCATGGAAACCGCGACTGCGAGTCTGTAACAGCGGCTCCATCCATGACACGCCCGCGTCGACCAGAAATTGCTGCGCTGATCTTGCCAGCATGGAATCATCGTGAGCCAGTTCCAGAAGTTGCACGGGCGACAGACCGTACAACTCGGCCAGCACGCCCGCTAGTAATGTTCGCTGATACAGAGCCTTGCGTTTCCACGGAGCCAGCGGGAAAAACGTGAACGGAACCTGGTTAATTCGCGAATCGAGTAGCTCCGGATGACGCTCGCCGGCTAACCTCATCGCGGCGTTGACTAAGCCGGGCGAAAGTCGTTGCTGCGGCGGGACCGGATTTACGGCGAAATCGGATAGTGCTTCCAACAGTCGATAGAAGCCTCGTTCGCCTCCAGATGGCGCAACTCGCGTGCGTCCCCGTTCGTCAAACAAGACCGCGCCAACCGGGTCGCCCACAGACGCGGACGATCGGGCGACCGTGCCTGCCACGTACAGCATCTGGTCCAGCAGTCGGCGTCCAAAACCTCCAACCCGCGTGCTGATCGAACCGTCAACAAACAGGTGCACTCGGACGGGCACCTCGGATTCGTATTGGCGAGTCATCAGCGTGTCGCGCCGCGCGGAAACTTTCCACGCGATCGACTTGGGCGGATCGCCGGGAACGTATTCTCGCAGTTCCAGCAGTTCAGAGCCCATCCCTGCGCGCTGCAGGCGATGAATGCCGTGCTGCGGCAGCGAGTTGATGCGTTTGACGATCGCATTTGATTCGTTGATATCGGCGTACGCGGGAAGGACGCGGAATGTCTGTTCGACGGGCACGAAACGTTCCGTCGCGAAAAAGCCCTGAGGGTCCTGAATCGTGATTCGGAAGCCCGGCAATGTCGCTCGGCCAGCCCCGCCAATTTTGGCTTCATAGGAAAACGTGGCGGTGTTCGTTCGCGTCAACAATTCACGTTCATAGTTGCCGGACGTGATGATGAAGTTCTCAGGCAGACAGTCACGGACCATCAGCAGTGGCCCAATGCTGCCGCGTCGACTCGATGTTTTGGTGACCACAGAAACCTTGCGTCCTGCCCACAGATAGCCGGACGATTCACTGCGCCCGTTGACTGATCGTTCGATCTGCAACTGCGGAAGTTCAAACCACAGCCGAGTGTAGAACAGCAACCATTCGGCAAAGACCCAGAACAGAACTGTCAGCGATAGCCACGTCAGCGTGTGCTGATTTCGCAAAACGCCAAGCCCCGCGCCGCACACTGCCAGCAACACTAGCCATCGACTGCGGGCTGTCATGAGGCGTCTTTCTTAATTTCGCTGTTGCAAAACGGGCACGGCTTCGATCAGTTGATGAATGACGTCTGTTACTGTGCGGCCATCCATTTCTGCTTCCGGACGCATGATCAGGCGGTGAGCGAGTACCGGCAGGCAGACGGACTGAATGTCTCCATGAGTCAGATAGCCACGGCCGCTCATAAGTGCGTGAGCTCGTCCGGCCTTCATCAAATTGATGGCCGCTCGCGGGCTGGCTCCGAGCACCAGGTCCGGGTGATTGCGACTTTCTCGCGCGATGTCGATGATGTATTCCTGCAGTTCGCGAGTTCCATAAACGGTATCCAGCTGCTGCTGAATCGTAATGATTTCTTCCGCGTTGGTGACGGCCTGGGGAGTCACGGTCGCTTTGCTGTGAAGGTCCAGCATGTTGACTTCCTGCTCTCGCTGCGGATAGCCGACATCAATCCGAAACAGAAACCGGTCAAGTTGTGCTTCCGGGAGTCGATAAACGCCTTCCTGTTCGACAGGGTTCTGAGTCGCCAGCACCATAAACGGAAGCGGCAGTTCCAGCGTCTGCCCTTCAATGGTCACCTGGCGTTCCTGCATGGCTTCCAGCAGTGCCGACTGCGTTCGCGCGGGAGCTCGGTTTAATTCATCGGCAAGCAGTAGCTGGGTAAAGATCGGGCCTGTGCGAAGGACGAATTCGCTGGTTTGCCGATCCAGCACCTGAGTTCCCGTGACGTCAGATGGCAGCAAGTCTGGCGTAAACTGAACTCGTTCGAAGTCGATTCCCAGCACCGTTGAAAACGTTCGACACAGAGTTGTCTTGGCCGTCCCGGGTACACCTTCCAGCAGCACATGTCCGCCGGCGAGGAGAGCCATCAGCAACTGATCCGTCACGCTTTCGAGGCCCACGACGACTTCCCCTACGGCTTTTAGGGTTCGAGACCGCAGCGAATTAACGTGGACGGCAAGTTCGTTGGTATTGGAAACGGACACGGCGGATTTTCTTGTTGTTTCTGCCACATTGGTAGGAGGGCGTCGTCAGATGGCAATTCTTTATTAGGGTTCGGACGCTGCGAAACTGTATCCATTTTCGCTCCGAAAATCATGCGTCGAGCACTGAAGGCTGGTTTGCCTGGGGCGCAATCCGAGTTGCGGTTCATCAATTCTTACACCGTGCCCTTGCGTTGCCGCTTGCCAACTGCGTAACCTGCCAAGGTGGGACCGCTCGTTTGAGTTGCCACAAGTTCCGATTGACGGCCTCCCGGGCCCGCTCAAAACTCTGCAATGCACCACCGGTCCGAAAAATCCAGCTTACGCCGCACAGGAACCGCCATTCTGATGGTTTTCTGTCTGTTGTGTATGCCATGCTTTGGAATACCGCTGGCGGTTGTTCGAGTTCTAAACACCGGCGAAATTCTGTTTCCTGTGGAAGCGGAAGAAGAATGCGTCGTTGCTGACGCATCGCAACGAATCCGCCGCGCTCCGTTCAGTTTGGGCCGCCCCGTATTGCGCCGCTCGCCCATTCGGCGAACACCCACCCTGAGTATCCCGGCTATCTGCGTGGTGGCGGGACACCGACTGGCGAATGGGTTGCTGGCACCCATGCTGCGCTAGAGTTCGATTGCTGCGCTAAATTGCCGTTAGTGATTCGAAGACGAATCGCCGCGAAATGCTGAATTCCAGCTAGTCCCACTGTCCGGGAATCGCACTCGGCTTTTTAGACCGGCTCACTCGCCCAACAGCGTTCTTGGTTTTCCGCTGGTCACTCCTGACGACTCGCCGCCTTGCCGCACGCACTCACTTCAGTACGTGCGCAATTCTGATGATGAAGTCGCTGGCACCTTTGATCCAGGAAGGCTTCGGCCATTTGCCGCAAGCAGCAATGGTGCCGCCTGTGAACCGAGAACTGCACCAATCCACTCGTTCGACCCTATGGACAACGAGCTACCAAATCGCGCCTTCTAACAGGCGCGGGGTAACAATCTGATATCGCCAATTGAAATAGAAATAATGAATTCAGAAGAAGATAAACTGGTCAAAAATAATCCACTGTTTGCATCCGCCACCATAGGACGCGACCTAACCGCGTCGCTGGTCGTGTTCCTGGTCGCGCTGCCGCTTTGCCTGGGCATTGCGCTGGCCTCAGAAGCTCCATTGTTCTCCGGTCTGGTGGCTGGAATCGTCGGTGGTATCGTGGTGGGCGCACTCAGTGGATCGCATACAAGTGTGAGTGGTCCGGCCGCTGGATTGACGGCCATTGTTGTGGCTCAAATTGAAAGTCTCGGCAGCTTTGAAGCGTTCCTGCTGGCGGTGTTAATCGGCGGCGTGCTGCAGGTTGTGTTCGGGCTGATGAAAGCCGGGGCGTTGTCCGCCTTCTTCCCGTCCAGTGTGATTAAGGGATTGCTGGCCGCGATTGGTGTAATTCTGATTTTGAAGCAGATTCCTCACCTGCTGGGCCACGACACCGACCCGGAAGGCGACCTGTCGTTTGAACAGCCAGACAACGAAACGACGTTTTCGGAATTCGGCCGGCTGATCGATGGTGAAATTCATGGCGGTGCGGTCGTCGTGGGGCTTGCGTCGATTCTGGTGCTTGTCATCTGGGGCCGCTGGAAGCCATTGAAGAAGTCGATTGTGCCCGCGCCGCTGGTCGTTGTTTTGCTGGGCGTCGCGATCAACTATGTCTTCCAACGGATGGGCGGTGGCTGGCCGGTCGGGGAATCGCATTTAGTGAAGGTGCCGGTTCCGGAATCGCCAGTGGACGTGATTGGTTTTCTACGGCTTCCGGACTTTTCACAGTGGCGGAACCCTCAGGTCTACATTGCAGGTTTCACAGTCGCCATCGTGGCATCTTTAGAAACGTTGTTGAATCTTGAAGCCGTCGACAAGCTTGATACGCGTAAGCGAGATTCACCGCCAAGTCGGGAACTGATTGCTCAGGGATGCGGCAATATCACTTGCGGGCTGATCGGCGGGTTGCCGGTAACGTCCGTCATCGTGCGAGGTTCTGTGAATGTTAACGCTGGTAGTCAGACAAAACTGTCTGCTGTTTTTCACGGTGTTTTGTTGTTGGTAAGTGTTGCCTTCCTTCCTGCTTATCTGAACATGATTCCAAAGGCAGCGCTGGCTGCAATTCTGCTGGTCACAGGATTTAAGCTGGCCAGTCCACAGTTGTTCCGTCAGATGTGGGCAGAAGGGCGTTACCAGTTTGCTCCGTTTATCATCACGCTGGTATCGATCGTGATGACGGACCTGCTGGTCGGAATTCTGATTGGGCTGGCCGTCAGCATCCTGTTTATTCTCAACAGCAACCTGCGGCAGCCGATTCGTCGTATCGTGGAAACTCACCTGGACGGTGATGTCATTAATCTGGAGTTAGCGAACCAAGTCAGTTTTCTGAACAAAGCAGCCCTCGACAAAATGCTGAATGATTTGCCGCGCAGCAGTCGACTGCTTGTGGATGCTACCGGAACTGACTACATCGATCCGGATGTGCTAAGCCTGTTGCGTGACTTCAAAGAATCCATTGCACCGCAGCGCGGCGTGAAAGTCAGTTTGCGTGGGTTCCGTGAGAAATATCATCTGCAGGACGATGTGCAGTTTGCCGACTATTCCACACGCGAACTTCAGGGCCGGCTGACTCCTGATCAGGTGCTGGATATTCTGAAGGAAGGGAACCGGAGATTTCGTTCCGGGAATCGCCTGTCGCGAGACTTCGGTCGACAAGTCGATGCGACCAAGGAAGGCCAGGCGCCGCTGGCGGTGATTCTTAGCTGCATCGATTCACGCGTTCCCGCTGAGTTGGTCTTTGACCTGGGCTTGGGGGATATCTTTAGCGTTCGCGTGGCCGGGAACGTGATTGGGACCAAGTCGCTGGGCAGTATGGAGTACGGAGTGGCGGTTGCAGGCGTGAAGCTGGTATTGGTGCTGGGTCACACTCGCTGTGGAGCGGTAACGTCGTCGGTGAAGCTCGTTAGTGAGAATCAGAACGCTGAGGCGGCAACCGGTTGCGGTCACCTTCAGGCAATCGTTGATGAGATTGCGCCATCGGTGCTGCAATCACCAAAACGGAACCTTCGGGACATGTCGCCCGCCGAGGTCGAAGAGTTCGTCGACGAAGTGGCACGCGAAAATGTCATGCACACGGTGGCAGTCGTGACGGAACGCAGTGAGGTCATCCGCAACGCGGTTGAGGCTGGCGAAGCGAAAGTTGTCGGAGCTTTGTACGACATCAAGAGCGGCGAGATCGAATTCTTTTGTTAAACCGTTCGTGCGCACTCGATCTGCAAACTCAAAGCGTTTGAAGCAACCGCGACCATCGCCTTCTGACATTTGTTGGAATCGCGTTGGTCGCGGCTCGACGTCGCTGACGGCGGTCGGGATCGCGGTCAATCTCGCGACACTGACGGACGTACAGGTCGCAAAAATGACCAGCCCGTACTACCTGGAAATATCTAACGTCTGCGTGTAACGGACGGCGGAGGTGCTCTACAGCGTTTCACGCTGACTTGTGGCCGCGGAAATCGGTTATTGTCCTACGTAGGCCGGTTCCCACGAGCCAGAACCGTCCACAACAAAACGTAAATTGCTCTAGCCGGCCTGCACAATCACAGTGGCGACGGCGACGAGCGTTACGACGGCGGTAAAGCGTACAAGCGTTTTCATGGGCAGAAGACCTGTGCGATGGGGCTTGAGGCGGAAACGTACTGCGAATGCCGCTCATTCAGCTATGGATCCCGCTATCATTGACGATCGGCTGCCGTGTTTCGGTCGCTCAAGCAATCGTTCGATGTCCCGCTGAAATGCGGAAAGACGTGCCCGCGACTGTCAATCTTTAGGATTCGGCCTATTGGGCAAGCCATATCCCTCAGGATTGCCGGGCTACCGAAATTGGCCTTAAGTGGCACCTTTTGAGTCCTGGCCGAGCCATGTGGCCCCTGCCAAAGGTGGCCGATTCTGCGAGAGGAAACGCGTTTCCCGTGAGAATCCGCTGGTTTCCGAAAGTGTTCACTGTTGTGAGTGCTGCGCGGCTTACCTAAACTTCGCCGCAGAAATGTGACCTCTTTCTTCGACACACCTTATTCACAACCGGGCATTCACGACCAATGGCGAATTATTTTTTCACGAGCGAATCTGTCAGCATGGGCCATCCGGACAAGGTTTCGGATCAGGTTTCGGACGGAATTCTCGATGCCCTGCTGGCTCAGGACCCAATGTCGCGCGTGGCCTGTGAAACTCTGTGCACCACGGACCTCGTCGTGCTTTCAGGCGAAATCACGACGTCCGCCGAAGTCGATTATGTGGAAGTCGCTCGCCAGGTCATTCGTGAAATCGGTTACACCAGCGACGACATCGGATTTAATGCCGACACCTGCAAGGTGCTGAATTACCTTCACAGCCAAAGTGCCGACATCGCAATGGGCGTCGACCGTGATGGAGCGGGCGACCAGGGCCTGATGTTCGGTTATGCGTGTGACCAAACGCCCGAACTGATGCCCGTGGCAATCGCATTTTCGCACCGCATCATCAACCTGCTGGCCGAAAAACGCCAAAAGGGCGAAGTGAACTGGCTGCGCCCGGACAGCAAAAGTCAGGTGACCGTCGAATATGATGGAGCCAAGCCGGTCCGCATCGATGCGATCGTGGTTTCCACCCAGCACTCAGCGGATGTGTCTCAGGCAGAAATTTCTGAGTACGTTAAGAAGGTGATCAAGGAAGCCATTCCTAATGACCTGCTGGACGACAAGACAAAGTATCACATCAACCCGACCGGCAACTTTGTGATCGGTGGTCCTCACGGTGACACCGGTTTGACCGGACGCAAAATCATCGTCGACACTTACGGCGGTTGGGGCCGTCACGGCGGCGGAGCGTTCTCTGGCAAAGATTCGACCAAGGTTGACCGATCGGCCGCCTACATGGGCCGGTACGTTGCCAAAAATATCGTCGCGGCAGGTTTAGCTACCGAATGCGAAGTGCAACTGGCCTACGCCATCGGTGTGGCAGATCCAGTCAGCGTGCGAGTTGACACCAACGGCACAGCGACGGTTCCGGAAGAGAAGATCCAAAAGGCCGTTCAGGAAATCTTCCCGCTGAACCCCAAGGGAATTATCGATCACCTCGGACTGCGGAAACCCATCTTCCGCCACACCGCTCATGGAGGTCACTTCGGCCGCACTGAAGAAGAATTCAAGTGGGAAGCAACGGACATGGTCGACGCGTTGAAGGCAGCAGTGAGCTAACAAGCTGTGCGGACACGGCCGCAGGTAAGTGTCAAAGCACAAGTTGAGCTTGATACGTCTGCGAAAACGAGCGGCTAGCGATTTTCGGCGCACAGGACAGGAGTATTCGGACGGCCTGCTGGTCGAACGGATCAACTTTACGAAGGCAGGGAGCCATGACGGAATCGTTTACTCGGACGTCGCGCAGTCGGCGAGTTGTCGCGTTAATGGCATGGGGCGGTTTGATTTTCACCGCCTGGTGCTTCACGTCGGCTCGCTGGCATGGCACTTTAAGGACTGTGCCGGAGGAATGGGTCACGTTTATTCTGGCCGCGTTCTCAGCTTTCGTGGCCGTCTTTGCGTGGATGTTGTTCAACCCGGCCAAACGATCGGCCGTGGAATCCCCGTCGTTGTCACTTGCTGCGGCGGCCACCTTGTTTCCTCCGCCGATCATTGGTTTCTGTCTGATGCCCGCCAGTTCGCCGTTGGCCGGTTGGTTGGCGTTGGCGATCTTTCTGCTGTGCGTCATTGCGATTCTTAGCCATGTGCCGGACGACTTCTTCGCTGTTCCGCGTAGTCGCAGCACATATTTGATGCCGCTACCCGCCTTCGATCGAGTCGAAGGCGACGTGATGGATCCCGATGCGGCGTGGTTTCGGTTTACCGATCTGTCCGCGGTTGTGGCGGATACAGAACGACCGTCGTTGGCACCGCGGGCGTATCTGCAACGAGATACCGTGAGGCCTCAACCTTCGGTCAAAGCCGAAGTCGCTCCGCTGTCTGATGTGCATGATATTCTGGGCGCAGATTTCGACGTCGGACTATTGGACGATCCATTGTGGGACCAGGATGAAGACTTCGCTTCGCCGAAAAAACGGCCGGAAAGCGACACTAGCAAACCACAACAACGCGCCGGCTTGGCGCCTCGGCAATCGCCACTGAATCCTGGGCCGAGTGCCAGAAGTGCACAGCAAGGCACGGGCAGCAGCGGAGAATCAGACCGGCGGCCCAGTCGATATCAGCCCGGTTCTCGAACAGCTGAAACGCCAACCGCAGAATCCACACCGCGTCAGGAAAGTCGTACTCCTGCGAAGACGGAACGCGTCTCAGAACACACCGTGCAGTCGCCAGCCGCACCACTGTTGCAGGAACGCCCTCAGCAGTATTCGACTCACAACCCTCAGCCGCGAGCCGATCGGAATCGCCACGTTTCGGAATCCAACCGTGCGACGACAAATCGCTCCGCCGCTGATCCATTAATTTCCGCAGATCAACAGACGACTCAACGCGCAGAACGCCGTGCCGCGCAGACGCCGCCGACGTCGGAGCAACATAAGGAAAGCCACGTCGGAAGTCACGAATCCCAGTCCGCAAAAGTGGTTCCGCCTGTGGTGCCGGTGCCATTCAACCTGCCGGATATCAGCCGAACCGAAGCAACAGATTCAGATCGCAGGGCCGGCTCACAACCCGCCTCCACCACGCAATCGCCGTCTCAGGCACCGGATGCCGGCACCGCCTCGTGGCGTCGACCGCGCCGCGAACAGCCCGAAACACAGACCGATGTTGCTGACTCACCGATCACGGCGTATCAGCATCAAACGGTGGCCGAAGAACGTCCGGCCGTGGCAAAACGAACAGTCAGCGAAGCCAGTGACTTTCTGACGGAACAACGTGACGATTTTTCGGAGGACATGACGGCTGCGGAAGCTCGCCCCCAATCGCTGATGGGAATGCCGATCGCGCGGGAGACTTCGAAACCTCAAGCCCCCGTTGAACAGCGTCTGGCGGAATCGCAAACAAAAGCTGACGCGGGTTCAGAACGCCGTGCTCAGCCAAAGATTGAGCGGACCACTGAAGAGGACGGCAGCGAGTTCGTTGAAGGTGTGATGACGGTTCGCTTCGACAAAGGCCAGAAGCGAGCCAACCTGCACGTGCCGTTTTCTCCTCCGCTGCCAGGCACGCCTGAAGTGGAATGCGAATGGGCGGGGGATGAGCCCCTGCGATTGAAAGTGCCCGTCCGCCAGCCCTACGGAATCCGCATCGAAGCACGTCGTTCCAATGCAGACGAAGCGTTGGAAACCGAAATCAGCTTCGCCGCCGCGTGCTCTCCTGAGTAGCCGCTCAACCAGTTGAAAAGTGCCGCGCTGAAGTCCGGACGCAATTCGCGGACATGCTCGGGGCATCAGTGATGCTTCACGATTGAACCTGTCCAGTCCGGTCCCAAACGGCTGCGCGGCAGACGGTGCTTGTGTAGCATGTGCCGACATTCGACCACAGTATTTTGCGATCGACCGCCTGAAACGCCGGGTCGTGGATGCCAATAGACAGGACGTTTTTTTTGCCGGGGAAGTGACATGCCGCGTGGAATTCCGTCCGCTACTGTCGCATTTCTGAAGATCACGGTAGCATTTGGCGATACCGCATCTTTCAGAATTGGGATTCAGCATGCTTCGATTCCTTACTGTCATTCAACCCAGTGGTCATAGGGCGTCCGGTCTTCTGTTGGCCCGTGGACCGGCCAGATTTGTCTGTGCCGTCCTTTTGTGCGTTGGTTTCGACGGCCTGTTTGGCCAGGAAGTCGTCGGTGAGTCTGCCGCGCCGAACATTGTCGTCATTCTGGCTGACGATATGGGCTATGGCGACATCCAGGCATTGAACAACAAGTCGACGATTCCAACGCCAAACCTGAATGGCCTGGCGAAGGACGGAATGACGTTTCTTGACGCTCATTCGCCATCCGCTGTCTGCACGCCGACTCGCTACGGGCTATTGACGGGCCGCTATTGCTGGCGCGGTCAGTTGAAGAAAGGAGTCCTTGGCGGATACAGCAAACCGCTGCTGGAGGACGGTCGACCCACGATCGCGAACCTATTAAAGGACAACGGCTACAACACGGGCGCGGTCGGAAAATGGCATCTGGGAATGCAGATGCCTTTGAAATCAGACGAAGCTAATACGTCGGTCTGGCAAGGTGACCCAGGAATCGATTTCGAGGGCGTCATCACAAACAGCCCGGTTCACCACGGATTCGATTCTTATTTCGGCGTCTCGGCATCGCTGGATATGGCCCCGTATGTCTACGTACGCAACGATCGGTTCACGATGCCGCCATCGATTCAGCAGGCTGCGAAACCTTTTCCGCATTTCATTCGCAAGGGGCCGCGGTCGGAAGACTTTGTGATGGCAGACGTCCTGGATAAGTTGACGCAGGAAGCCGTGGCGTTCATTAAGAAGTCTTCGCAGGAACAGAAACCGTACTTCCTTTACATGCCGCTGACCGGGCCTCACAAGCCAGCGTTACCCCATGATCGTTTTCGAGGCACGACCAAGCTGAAGGAATACGGCGACTTCGTGCATCAGGTCGACTGGACGGTTGGTGAAGTCTTGAAAGCAATTGATGCGACGGAAGCGGCAGACAATACGCTGGTGATCTTTACTTCAGACAATGGTTCGTACATGCGTCGCTTTGACGATCCAGACCAGAAGGATCATGTGGACGATACCAAAGTCCAGGGCTACAAGGCCGCTCACCACACGGCCAACGGCGTGCTGCGAGGCACCAAGGCGGACATCTGGGAGGCTGGTCATCGCGTCCCGTTTTTCGCACGCTGGCCAGCAAACACCGCAGCTGGGTCCCGCACCGACGCGACGACTTGTCTGACCGATATATATGCAACCTGTGCTGCGATTGTTGGTGCAGAGATCGCTGACAACGCCGCCGAAGACAGTGCTTCGTTGCTGGACATTCTCAACGGTAAATCGCACGATCGAGGTGCTCCCGTGATTCACCATTCGGTCGCTGGCATGTTTGCCATTCGTGACGGTCGCTGGAAACTGGTCGCTGGCAACGGTTCCGGCGGTCGAGAAGCTCCGAAAGGCCAGCCGTTTGGCAAGCCCTATCAGTTGTTCGATCTAAAGGCGGAACTGGCGGAATCGAACGACGTTGCCGCCGACCATCCTGAACTCGTGCAGAGTCTTGCAACGCGGCTTCAGAAATTGATCGACGCTGGCCGCAGCGTGCAGCGGCAGTAAGAGACGCCGTCCATTGGATGCTTACAGTCGGAAGCGGAAGGTTTCGAAGAAGTAGCGTTTCAGCCATTGGAACACGGTGCGGTCTTCCACCAGGATTCTGGCTTTGCCCCGCATTCCTGGCTTGATCAACGCAGCATCGCTTTTGCTTTCCGGGTGGATGAAGTGCATCTCCACGGTCGCTCGGTAAGCCGTGCTGGTCAGCGTTTCCTGGCCCTTGTCGTCCGGGCGAGTCGCCAGCGTGCCGCCGTACTTGGTTGTGAGTGCTTCGGGAGCCACCTTTTCGCCGCGGCGAGAAACCAGTGTGACCGGTGCCGTGTAACTGATGTCTGGAAGCTGATCCAGCTTCAGTTCAATTTCCATATCATCCAGAAGGTCTTCACGGTCGGCCTGGTCAATATACAGGACAGCCTGAAGCTCGTCCGTTGGAGCGATCTTCATCAGTTCCGTGCCGGCTTCGACAACGCAACCCGCGTTTTCGGGATCCAGCGGTGTGCCGTGCCAGCGATGAATTTTTGTACGATCGACATCGTCTCTCTGCGGTTCAGGGACGCGGTCGGACGCGACAACCTTGCCGGAAATCGGTGCCAACACGACTCGGTCACCCAACACTTGAGCCAGGTTCAGCATCTGGTCTCGCAGCTTGGTCATTTCGACTTTGGCGCGATGTATTTGAAGCGTTGAATCCGATTGCTGACCGGATCCTTCAGCCGCGAGATACTGAGCGACAACCTGTCCCTGTGTGAGCCACAATTGCAGGCTGCTGGCAATTTCATCGCGCAGGCGAACTGCCTGCATGTCTTCAATAATGGCGACGACATCACCTTCTTTGACGTAGTCACCGGGCTGCGGCAGTTTCGAATATTCATCGGGAGAAGGAAGGTCTGCCAGCAGATCGAACTTCGTCTGATTCAGCTGACGTTCTGCTTCGGACCAGATGATCTGATCGAACACAGATTTCTGTTGAGCCTGAATTTCCTCATGGATTTTGCGATACGACTCTGGGGGCAAAATTTGCCCCGGCAATGGGCCGCTCGTTACGTGGGCCACGTTGACAGGCTCCATATAAAATGGTGCCTGGTGATACCATGGAATCGGCATCGTCAAAATCAGCCACGCCGCGCCGATAGCCACAGAAAGCGAAATGAAGATTTTGATCTTGTTCATTGGCTCCGCCCTTGGTGTGGCCACAATCTGGTAGACATTTTTGAACATGGAAAACACGATGCCAGCCATCGAAAATACACACAGCGTGATTCCCAGACTTTGCAGGTCATATGGCTTCAGCACTGTGTAGAGGAACATGCTGATCGAAACCAGAATGACCCAACGGTAGCACCACGCGGCTATCGCGTAGGTGACGAACCACGCCTTGCCGGTTTCCGGCATAAACGGATCGGGCCGGCTTTCGATGCCAAGGCAGTACCACGAAAACGATTCTCGCAGCATTTTGTCCGACTTCGCTCGCAGATTCGGTATCTCGAGGAAGTCGCTCATCATGTAGTACCCGTCGAATCGCATCAACGGGTTGGCATTGAAAATAACCGTGGTAATCGTGGTTACGAAGAACGTGTTCAACGCCAGATAGTGCAACATGCCTGGCTTGGTAAACCACCAGACATAGATCGCGATGGCGGAAATTATGACTTCGATGTACATCCCGGCCGCACCGATGATGATGCGATGCCACTTATTCTTCATCATCCACGAATCTGTCACATCACAATACAGACAGGGGCTGAACACCAGCAGCATCACTCCCATTTCGTGACACTCGCCCCCGAAATGATGACAGCTTAGACCGTGCCCGAATTCATGGATGACTTTGGCGGCCCCCAAAGTGATCCACAGATAGATCAGGTTGGGCCAGCCGAAGAAGCTTTGGAATTCAGGCAGACGGCTTTGAAATTCGTCGAACTGAGCTCCCAGCATTAACCACGCACTGACGACAAACGCCATTAGCGTCCAGACAAGTGGTTTCCAGAACATCCACACGAGGTATGGATACATCCATTGCAGAGTGCGTTCCGGGTCCCAGCCTGGCAGTCGCAGATACAACAGACTCATCAGCGACTGTTTTAGCTTCTGCTTCTTTTCCTTCGAGCGTTCCCGGATCATCGCGGCCCCTTGCCCGGGGCGATCGCTGGTCACCAGACTTTTCTTGTACAGGTCGGTGATTAGCTGCTGAATGTCGCTGAGTGTGACCTGCAGCGTCGGAAAGAATTTCTTCAGGTCCTCACGAACCTGTTCCAGACTACGAGTACCATCCAGCAGGTCCAGGATCTTGTACTGTTCCACCTGCAGCCGGTGATATTTCAGACCGACCGGATCTTTGATGACCTGATAGCCCACGCCCAGGTAGTCGATTTCCGCGACAACCAAATCGGCTCGACGGCGCAGCGGAATCGGTCGCTGATTAGAAGCGACCATTTCCTGAGACGTGGATTGAGTGGACTCAGCCATTAGGTTCAGCGGTTAGAGCGGGTACGCGGAAATTATTGGGACAGCCGTTTCTTCACGGTGTGCGACATTCGGCTGAAGTGCGACCCGCTTGCTGTTTGGTGGACTATTTTGCAGGCAGAATCACGGCATCGATGTTGGCACCTTCGCGGAGCCAGTATTTGCCGGGGCCTGCCAATTCGTTTCGGACGACGGCTTCAATTTCCATCAGATTCGCCTCATTCTTCTGGCTGGAACCGATGTAAGTGATCTCGCCCACGAAAGTCTTTACGTCGGTCTGGGCATTTTGCGCGGCTGGCAGAGAAGTAGGTGTCGCGGAGCCTTCTGCAACAGGCTTGCGACGCAGAAAACCGCCACCGCTGTTGTCTTCCTGTGCCGCACTGTCCGCAAACACGCGACGGACCAGAACTTTGTCGCCAATGTTGATCTGGCTTTCGTACTTCGGGCTTACCGTCAGGACCACAAACACCTCTTCCAGATTGACCACCGTCAGAATCGGATCGCCCTGGCGAACAGCGGACCCGACCGCTCGCTTATGAGTGTCCGTGACAATTCCACCGATTTCAGCCTTGATGTAGTACTGTTCCAGTTCGACGTTCTTTGTGTCGCGAGCAAGGCCGGCAAAGTGCTTGTCTTCCTTTGACTTGGCCAGTTCGGCTTCGCCCTTGATGACTTCGAGTTCCAACTGCCGGATTTCGTCGGCGGAAAAGGGCGGGACGTCAATGTTCCTTTCCTTCGCCACTTTGTTTGCGCCCTGTTTAGTCTGCAACTTGAACTTTGCGGCGTCCAGACTCTTGTCGGCGTATTCAATCAAAACGTTCGAATCTGCCTTAGCCTCAGCTTCCTTCAACTGGGCTTCCACCAGTGACGAATTCAGCCGCACGACAATGTCGCCTTTCGAAACCGTGTCGCCACGCGCTGTGGCCTTTAGCTCCGTAATCTTGCCGGGCACATCGGCCGCAATTTCGACTCGGTCTTTCACTTCGACTCGCTGCTGTTCGGGACGAATCGCGTGCGGAGAATCCCAACCGGTGGCGTCCTGACCGGTCACTGCCGGTGGAACGAGCAGCATTGCGGCGACGAATAGAATGGCTGTCTTCATGATTTTGAGCCTGCAAGAATTTTTGGGGTGGTAGGCCGCAGCGTTCAGATGCGTTGCGGCGAAGTTCGGTTCCGAGATCGCGAACGCAGGGACCAATGGAATGGCCGCAAAATGCACAAGCGATCGGCCGAATACCGGAACCACGGCTCGGCCTGTTTTTGACGGTTAACCTTTGGCAGTCAGACGTCACAACAACAGGTATCTAACGGATTTGCGCAAATGAAACAATGCGTAAATTCCGTCCACCGGCGTTTCTGTGGGCACTACTTAAGGATGGTAACGCCAGAATCGATTCTGTGTAGTGGCGTCTGCCAAATAAACAAAGTCGTCTCATCACAATGAACGTTGCGCCTGGCGTTGGATCCACCCTATAATTGACTGGAAAAGGATTGTGTAATCGCCACAATAACGTAAGTTTTCACAGGCACGGATGCAGATTGACTAAAACCGTCGATCTTTGACCTCACGAACGAGGCCGTAAAGATGGTCATCAAGACACCAAAACCTTACGAATTACTGATCGCTGACGACAGCCGCCGTTTCCGGGAGACTCTTCGTGAACTTCTGGAACCGGAAGAAGGGCTGCGCCTGCACGAAGTCGAATCGGGCGAAGAAGCGATTGAGTACGCTCAGGACGTGAAAATCGACATTGTGCTGCTCGACATGCACATGCACGTGATGACCGGCCTTGAAACTCTGCGAGAACTCAAGTGCCTTGATGCTCTGCGTCCGTGCATTCTGATTACTTCCGAGGCCACGGAAAAGCTGCGTCAGGACGCTCTGGAAGCCGATGCCTGGTCAGTTCTTAGCAAGCCCGTTTACCGGGCGGAACTGCGTCTTACGGTTTCTGAAGCGCTGCAGGATGCGTATCAAAATCCCGGCGCGTCGGATTTGGGCAGCGTCGCGACCGGCTTCTAGCCCGCACCGCATTTCGCTGATTTCAACGGCTGGCGGCCGTCATTCCTCCGCCCGAGTCCGCTGCGGGGCCTCGGGCGATCAGTGCAACTCTGATTAGTCGCCTGAGACTGCGGTTTCCGTCGTGATCGGATCTGCGTCCACGCCGCTTAAGAAGCCGATCATCATTTCTTCCGAACTCTGATCACCCCATGTGACCGAACTGCCAGGGTCTGGATTGACGAGGTTGTGTTTCGAGTTATCGAATATGGCGGTGCAGTGAATTCGAGTCCCTTTGGGAAGACGTTTGGGTTCGGCAAGTTCGTAGGTGAGTTGCCAGTTGAAATCGTAGTTGGGAACGTCCAACAGAATTTCGTGAGTTCCATCCGGATAGAACGCTTCGTAACGGAACGACTTGCCTCGCAGGTGCATGTGCGGCGACATTTCGATCAGCATCTGATCACTCTTCAAGCGAAAATCGGCTTCGACTTTGTGATTGGCGGCACCAGCCGGGATTTCAAACTTGGTGTTGAGGACCGCCGCTCCGCGAAGCAGCTTTTTCACGTTGCTTTTGTCGGTGAACTTCACACCGATGTAGCTAAGGTCTTTTTGCTTTGTTCCGTTGGGCGTGTAGTGCATTTCAAACACCAGTTTGCTGCCAGCAGGAATGTGAATCGCCGTTCCGTTGTCCAAGACCTGAGGTGTTGAGCCAGGGGCGTAACCCACCAGCATTCGCCGGTCCTGCGTCTTGCGGTCCTCTGAACCGGCAGGCACGATATAGGCGATAATGTGATGCACGACCGCGACGTTGTCGGGGCGAGCTTCAACAGCAGTCACGAATTTGTCTTCCTTCCAGCCCGGATCGACTGTGAAGTATTGGTAGTCGACGATCCCGTCTGCTGGGATTTCGAACGCTTCCTCCCGGACTTTAATCACCTGATCCGCCTTGGGCATTCGCCACCCTTTGACGAACTTTGGTGGTTCCGGCAAATCTGCAGCGTTCCCTTGCGGCATGCCGTTTTTGACCCACGTGCGAATTAACTGCTTTTCTTCGGGTGATAAGCGAGCGTCGTTGCTGAAAGTGCCGTGCTTGGGATTGGCGAACCAGGGCGGCATGCGGTTGTCCGCGATGACTTCCAGAATCGTGTCTTCCCAGCCTATGACGTCGTCGTATTTCTCAAGCTGGAACGGTGCGATTTCGCCCGACCGATGGCATTCGACACAGGACTTGTTGAAGATCCGGACGATCTGGTTCGACCACGTGACATCGCCATGAGGCTCCGTTTTGCGGACTCGGCCAATATGGCAACCGATGGCTTCGGTCGCTGCGACGCTGACATCTTTGCCAGCGAGCAGTTCATCAATTGCGATTGCCAGGTCTTTCCTACGCACCTTGTCTCGCGAGCGGCCCACCAAATACTGATCGTCGACGCGACCTCGGTAGCGAACCGTGCGATTCTGGTCCAGCAGAAATACTTCCGGCGTCCTTTCGGCTTTGAATTGATCAGCCACGCGATTGCCCACATCTTTAAGCATCGGGAACGTGATTTTGTGTCGAGCAACATACGCGGAAATCTCCGTCATGCTGTCCTGAGTGTTCGCATCGATCCCGACGAAGGCGACGTCCTTCGCTTGGTAGCGATTTTGGAGTTCGCTCAAACGCGGCCCATAAAGTCGGGCAAGCGGACATTCGGTCCCAAGAAACGCGACGACAACCAGTTTGCTGTCGGCAACACTATCCAAAGACCAGTCAACTCCGCGATGGGATGACAGAGTGAAGTCCGAAATCGTTTGATCAGCATTCGCATTCGCGGCGAATACAGAAGCTGTCAGGACAATCGCAAGGTTCACGAGATGTCGGTGAAGTTGTCGCGCGGCTTTATGCATGGCTTCAAACGTGATCTATGAAAGAGGAACAGCGTGCAAAAACGAGCAAAGATATCTGGCGAGGCAGCCGGCGGGAAATGTGTCCGAGTAGTAAAGTTATCGAGCCGCCAGCACGTCGAATTCTAGCGGCTTCACGGATCACACGGCAGGCCGGTTATCGCAAATCTTCGTATCCGATTGTACGCATGGCTGGGACCGCTGTCATGGGGATTCACAAACCGCAAATTGCAGTGCGGTGCTTCGCCGCAGGCAACCTAAGGCCTTGCCGCTGTGACAACAGTTTCGATGCGAGATTTGGCGGCGAAGCCAGCGGATCGTTTCACCCGTAGCCGCAGGCGCAGGCGTCCGCTATTCGGCGTCGGTTGGTGGTTCCGCTGCGACCCAGCCGTCCGCAGCAACGCCTGCGCCTTCGGCTGCGGGTTAAGCGACTCATATCAATCCGGCTGTAATAGACTCGACATCCTGAGCCGAAAGTCCTTTCCGGCAGAATGGATCTACTGTTCGCTGTCAGCCGCTCGTTGCTGGCGGAGGTGGTTGACCCAGTCCAGAAACTGAACTTCATGACCTCGCGCGACGGGTTCGTAGTATTGCTTTTCGACGCCCAGATAATCCTGTGCGACCCAGCCGTCTTCCGAATCGTGAGCGTACTTGTAGCCCTTGCCGTGGCCCAGTTTTTCGGCTCCTTTGTAGTGTCCGTCGCGAAGGTGCATGGGCACAGGCAGCACGGTTTGGTTGCGGACATCGTGCAACGCGGCGTCGATGGCTTTGTAGGCGGCGTTGGATTTTGGGGCGCAGGCCAGATAGGTCGTGGCCTGAGACAAATTGATGCGGCATTCCGGCATGCCGATCGTTTCTGTGGCCTGGAATGCCGCAGTGGCGATCAATAGTGCTTGCGGGTCAGCGTTGCCGACGTCTTCTGAAGCTGCGATCACCAGCCGACGCGCGATGAAGCGAGGATCTTCGCCCGATTCCAGCATACGCGCCAGCCAGTACAACGACGCATCCGGATCGCTGCCGCGGATACTCTTGATGAATGCACTCGCAACGTCATAGTGGTCATCGCCGTTCGGATCGAACCGGATCACGCGTTTTTGCAGCGACTCGACAGCGACGGCACGATCGACTTTCTTTGTTGTCGCCGCCACTGACAACGCCGCTATTTCCAGAGCCATCAGCGAACGTCGCGCATCGCCGTCGGAGAGAGTGGCGATCAGTTCCAACGCGTCTTCGTCCGCCGTCACGCCCGTGTTTCCGAGCCCTCGATCGGGATCATTGAGTGCTGTATTCAGCAACTGCAGCAGTTCCGTCGTGTCCAGTTCTTTGAATTCAAAAATCTGGCTGCGGCTGATCAGAGGTGCGACCAGGGAGAAGAACGGATTGGCTGTCGTCGCACCAATCAGCGAAATCGTGCCGCTTTCGACATCGGGCAGCAGGATATCCTGCTGGCTGCGGCTAAAGCGGTGAAGTTCGTCGATGAAGACGACCGTTTGAGTGCCATCGGCGGCGAGTGAGTTCTCCGCTTCGGCCAACAGTTCGCGAACGTCTTTGACTCCCGCCATGGTGGCGTTGAGTCTGCGGAAGCGTCGCTTTGTGTGTTTGGCGATCAGTTCGGCTAGCGATGTCTTGCCGATGCCCGGCGGGCCGTAAAAAATGACGGATCCGATCCGGTCGGCGTCCAGCATTCGGCGCAGCAACTTTCCTTCGCCAAGGATATGCTGCTGCCCGGCGAATTCATCCAGCGTCCGAGGCCTCATGCGAGCGGCCAATGGGCGTGCTTGTTCGCGGTTTTGTTCTTCTTCGGCAGCGAATAGGTTCATTGGCTTGTAGCAGAGATGCAGGTCGTGTCGATCAGGCGGGCGACGATTATGCGCGTTTTGAGCGTGCTTGTTCAGCGATTCACCCGCCGATTGTGACAGGTTTCGTGCGATTGTGACCGGCGGCTGCCGTGGATTCCGATCTACACGGTAGATTCCAGTCAATTTGGAAGACGGTCAGCCATTTTATTGGCCGTCAACGCGATGACTCTTCAAAATCCGGTCAGTTTGTGCAGAAACGTTTCGCCCGCTAACACAGCCTTTTGATTCACAACACTATGGTGGCCGTACTTCAACCAGTCAAACCGGGCAAGATCATTGCGATTGATCGCGCGGTAGTTTTGGTTGGGAGAAGTTCTGACTGCGACAATGTGATCAACGGCAGTCAGAAAATTTCGCGACGGCATTGCTGCCTCGTACAGGTCGACACCGACTATTACGTGCGCGATCTGGGCAGCATGAATGGCGTGTGGCTCAACAACGAACGGGTGAACCGGGAAGCGAAACTGTCAATCGGTGACCGGCTCACGATTGGTGACGTTGAGTTTCTATTTCATCCGAACGCTCGGATCGAGCAGAAAAAGAATATCGCCGCTCCGCCGAAGCAGCCTGCTGCCAGTGCACCCACAAAGCCGAAGCAACCAACCAGCAATTCCGCAGCGGCGCAGGTCGACAATGAAAAACACCGGCCGGATCGTGCAGCTTCGGAACTCGCCCGACCGCCGAAAAACACAGGGCTCAACAATGTCGACGATGGGTCCGAGCTGGATGACGTGATTCCTTTGGATGAACTGGAGCGTGAAGAGGCTCAGCAGTTCGAAACAAACGAATACGAAGTGATCGACGAACCAATCGGCGACGACGATCCGCGCGACGACATTCTGATGTTCGATGACGAAGACGACGAGGATTAGAGCCGTTTCCCTGTTGGTTGTGGACGTTTCGGGCTCGTGGGAAATAGCTTTCGTAGTTCAAAACGCCTGTGCCGCGGCCACAAGTCAGCGAGATTCGCTGGCGCTTAAAGCAGGTGGCTTAGGCTTTCGATCCCGATCTGCTCACGGTTAACCAGAGGTTCGGCGTAGCCTTTGCCGATTGTCCAGCCCCAGTAACGAGCTCGATCACGGATGTCGTCAATTACCGTGGGGTGTTCCGTACTGCGGCCTTGAATGAGCTGACTGTTGTACGCCTTCACCGCGGCCATTTTCGTTTCGATGTGTGGCGTCACATCCAGAACGATTGAAGCGGCTGGGTGTATGCGAAGGTGAATGCTGAAATAGTGCAGCAGCATTGGAGGCCAGAAGGGATCTCCCTGCATGTCCGACCGGCTTAGCTTGGACCAGAATCGCGCATCGTCACACAAGCTGCTCGCGGCTGTGTGATCGGGGTGAGCGTCCTGCCAATACGGAGCCAGAATGATTTGCGGTCGAGTCGCTCGAAAGACTTCGGCCAACCGCCCGCGCGCTTCCAGCGTCGGTTGCAGGCTGCGATTGGGCAGGTTCAGATTCTGCCGCCATGTCAGGTCCAGTACTCTGGTGGCTTCGGCAGTTTCTGCGCGACGGAGTTCCGGAGTTCCGTGCGGCGTGGGTTCGCCGCTGGTAAGTTCGACGACGCCGACCCGCATTCCCTGAGCTCGTGAAGCGGCAATGATCCCTCCCACGCTGATTTCTGCGTCATCCGGGTGAGGTGCGACGACCAGCAGGTCGAGTGGTTCCATGCGAAAATTCCTCTGGGCGCGTTGGCCGGTTTCTGACACGATCTCCGGCTCTCTCTTAACGCTCTCACTCAATTGTGGCTTGATCCGTCGTGCTGGCGGCTTTTAGTCTGGAACGCGAGTTTCCCATGAAACACCGCTCTTGGTTGCTCATGTTGGCAGTTTTATTGACAACGTCAACTGGCTGCGCTCTGGTAGATTCCGGCAAGGGCGCGATGCGGCAAATGACCAGCATGTTCCGCCCGAATCCGCACGATGAGCCATTCACTTCGACTGCGGAAGAAGATGAATGGGGCTTTGTCGGGGACGAGGGACGAGCCGGCCAGGAACGCGTGCGCGATCCCGATCGCTGGTGGCAGAATCTTGTGATGTCGGAAGAGGCCAAAAACATTGAGCGCAATCTGGGCATCGATTAGCCGCGTGCATGGCCCGCAGATCGGTATTTACACAGATTTGCGAATCGGCTAAATCTGGCATTTCCTGCCGGACGTGTTGTGGATTCGGCAGGAGTCTCCTCCTGAAGTCCTCTCCGAATCTCACTGCGTTGGATTTTGAAAATTCGACTGCCGTCTACGGTGGAACGCGTTTTCTGAAACCTCCTGCCGTCCGCATCTTTCGCAGCTTGTCCTGCCGAGGGAGCCAGCACTCATGCCCCGATCACTCGTGAATTGTTGCCAACCGCTTAAAGCATCGTTCTTGCTTGGATTAACTGTCGTCACATGCGGCTGTTTTCACCCGGGAATGTACCAGTCGGCACCGTACGGCCAGCCGATGTACGCGCCACCTCAAAACCTGAATCCTGGTTATGGTGCGCCGGCCTACGGTGCGCCCGGATCGCTGCAGATTCCGGAATCCAGCGCGCCGCCCTATGTGCCGAACGGTGGCGGCAGTACCTACGATACTGACCCGGAGGATCCGTTCCGAAAGTCTGACGACAGCAAATTTTATTCTCCCGATGATCGCGTCGATCCGGAAGACCGCGTGCCGTACCCGGAAGACCGCAATATCGACGACGACCTGATACGTCCGACAACGCAGCTGATTCCCACAGACGATGGAGGCATGAACACAGCCGCTCGTCCGGTCGGTTATACGGTTGAAAGCGACGTTGCCGTTGAGCCGGAGTTTGGGTTCGACGGTGCGGACTACAAATGGCTGCAGGGAGTCCTGCACTACGATCCGACAACACGCACGTTTCTGGTGGAATACAGTCTCGTGGCGAATGACCGCTTTGGTGGCGTGCTGCCTCTACGAGTCGACCCAGCTGTGGTTAAGGCACAGGGGTTGAGGGACCGTCATCCGGTCGAAGTTCGCGGGCATCTCGAGCAGTCCGAGGGCGGCGATGCGATCTACCACGTCGAAGAAATTCGCCGCATCGCGACTCGCATCGCAGGTTAGCAACCCGCCAGCAGCGAAGGTTGGCACCCTCACAATTTCGGCTCGTCATTGCTAAGCTGCGTGACATGCCGAACTCTGCCGAAACTCAACAGTCCGTTCAACAGCCAGCGGAGCAGTCGCCTGTGCCGCAGTCCAGCGTGCCGGAATTCTGGTTCGTCGCGACCTGTCTTGTGGTCCCCGTTTTATGGGGCGTGATTGTGCATCGAGTTTTTCGGCGGCTGCAGAGCCGACCGAAGCCTGCAGACAACGATTCTGTCTGGCCTGACTTCCAGATTTAGAGCGCCGCATCACGCTGGTGGCAGCCTTTCACATAAAGCTACGACTACGAACGAATCACTTTAGGAAAACGGCGTCGTCTGCGGAGCGATGGCCGATGATCAGCCGTTTGGGCCTGGCACGTCGTGCAATAAAAAGAGCCCGGCTTCTTAAGAAGCCGGGCTTTTCGCGTATTCGATGCGGAGTAACGTGTGGCAGCGTTTTAGGCGATTTCGAAATCTTCGTCCGCCGTGACACCAGCCCCGTCGCTATCGCCTGCAATGCTGTTGTCGACGAACAGATTGCCGACGCTGCCTGGTCCGTGGTCATAGCAGTCATCGTTGTGCCACAGAGGCAGTCCAGCAGCATAACGTGCCGCCAGCATCATGACTTTTTCTTCTGAACCGGGCTTTGCGGCTGTAGGGGATCCTGGATCAACGCCAAGAGATTTCAGTTCTTCTTCAAAACCTGCGTCGAGGTCACTCAGAAATTCGTAACCCTCGATTTGCGAGAGTGATTCCAGGCCTCCATCCAACTCAGCTAAGAACGACGACATTCAGTGGGCTCCAAGGTGTTAGCAATTAAAAATTGTTGCTGAACTTTCGCCATTCCCTTGGCTCCATTGTGATAAATTCCGGCGGCTGAAGATTTCAGAAATGTGCATTCGTGTGATTTGACGGTGATCGTTGAATCGCACTTCGCACCCGCTTTAACTGCGTAAATCCTTTACGCCCTGATTCTTGAGGCGATGCGGCAAATTGTCAACAAAAAAGCAGAAACTGAAATAACGATTCCACGGGAAGTTTCGTTACCGTCGCAAGTCTGGCAATGTCGCTGTCACAAACTTTCCAGCAAAGTCCCAGCGACGCGCGGAATTGCTCAGTCTGGTCTTGACACGTGATACCGCTTCAGTTTTCGGTCCAGTGTAGAACGCTCAATGCCCAGAATCTGGGCTGCCCGCGACTTGTTCCAGTCTGTGTAATCCAGCGTCGCCAGAATGTGACCTCGCTCGACATCAGCCAGCGATTCTTCCTGGAACTCACGGCTGGGCCTGCCGTCTGTGGCCGCCGCAGGAGACAACCGTGCGGACAGTGTCGACAGTTGAATGTCGGCCGCCCGAACGACCTCATTACGACACAGGATCACAGTTCTTTCAATCGTATTCTGTAATTCACGTACGTTTCCTGGCCATTGGTAGTCGTTCAACACCTGCAGGGCTTCGTCTGTGAATCCCGTAATCATTCGGCCTGTTTTGTCGACGAATTTCTTCAGGAAGAAGTTGGCCAGCACAGGGATATCCTGAGTACGTTCTCGCAACGGCAGCGCGACCAGTTCGGCCACATGCAGACGGAAGTAGAGATCTTTGCGGAAGTCACCATCTTCTACAGCTTCCTCAAGGTTACGGTTGGTCGCGGCTACGATGCGGACGTCGACTTCCACCGGTTTGTGACCACCCACGCGTTCGAACGGGTGGCCTTCCAAGACACGCAGGAATTTAGCCTGGATAGCGGAGCTCATTTCTCCGATTTCGTCCAGGAACAGAGTCCCCTGGTCCGCCTGTTCGAAGCGACCGGTTTTTCTTTCCGTAGCCCCCGTGAACGCTCCCTTCTCGTGCCCGAATAACTCGCTCTCCAACAGGCTTTCGTTGAGTGCCGCGCAGTTCATGCAAATGAAGGGGCCATCCCGCCGTGGACTCTTTAGGTGAATGGTGCGAGCGATCAGTTCCTTGCCGCACCCGCTTTCACCGCGAATCAGAACGTTGGCATCTGTTTCCGCAATCAACTCAGTCCTGTCTTTCAGGTCTGCCATCGCGGCACTGTTGCCGATTAGTTGGACGTCGTCTCCCAGTTGCTGTCGCAGCGATTTGTTTTCGTTGCGAGCCTGGTTCAGGCCGGTCCTCAAAGAGTCGCGTTCATTCAAATGGTCAAGTGCCAGTGCAAATTGGCGAGCGACCGCGACGGTGTATTCCAAATCGTCCCGGTCCAACGGGTTGTCAGGATTCGTCGCGTACAGATGAATGAGTCCTCTTACGCGATCGTCACAGTGGATCGGCGCACAGATGACACTTTCCGCTCGCATTTCGCCAAGGCTGTCGAAGACCGCAAGCTGCCGGTCCTGACCGACGTCTCGAGCCAGCACCGCCTCTTTGCCGGATAGAACGACGCGAGACAAATTGTCGGACACGCGACGGTACGGCAAGTCTCGGCGGCTGTCATAGGCCATGACCAACAAGTCAGCCGGTGCCGGGTTGTCGGGGGCGTCTGGGCCCTTTAGCAGAACGGCAGAAATGTCAGCGACTGTTTCTGAAGCAATGTTTGACAGCACAACGTCGGTCAACTGTTGACGGGTTTGAGCGGCCCCCATTTCAAGCCCGAGGCGATATAGCCGAGCCAGTTCAGTGCGGCCGCTTGTCTGCGATGCTCCGTCGCCGCCGATTGCCAGAAATCCGGGTTCGGACGATCGATGCAGGATCGCTGGGTGTTCCGCCGCTTCGGACGCGGCGGGCGATGTTTCGCGATCCATTCCGGAAGCGGACACCGGCGGAGTCGGCGGTTGTGATTCGAGGTCGTTCGTAAAGGCTAAGCGACAATGTCCAATGGCGATGATGTCGCCCTTGTTCAGGTCGGCATCACCCTTGATTGTTCGTTCACCAATAATGGTTCCATTGCGGCTGTCGAGGTCACGTAGTTTCCACTGCCCGGCCGAATAAAACACTTCGCAATGGTTTCGGCTGCAGGAATCGTCGTGCAGAACCAGCTTATTTGTTGTTGATCGACCAATGGTGACAACCTGGTCATACCGCAGGCGAACGACGTCGCGCCACGACGAACCGTCCCATGTCAACAGGAAGGCCTGTTTGGTTTTCGGTGTCGAACCATCTTCTTCTGAGAACTCGTCGTGAGCCGCGGCGGTCATTGGCTGGGTATCTTTTCGGAAAACAACATTCCGTGTCGTGGTGACGGACAATGAGACTGGTGCATTCTACGGCGCAACTGTTTCGCAACAAAGCGGTGGCACAGGAATTGCATTCCTCGAAGGCGGTCTGTGGCAGCGAAAGAAAAAAACGAATCAGCCGGGCTGCTTTTGTTAGTGTTTCGCGGCATTTTTGAGTATACCTTACCCTTAATGCTAACTGAATCGCCCCACAGGATGTATCAGTTTTGTTGCAGTTCACGCACGCCTATGTTGCGTTTTGCAATGGGTCGGAGGTGGGTGTCACTATGAGTTCAAGTGTTCAAGATATGTCGAATGAATTGCGAGGCGTTCAAGGAGCGTGGCAGGGTGGGCCTTGTCCGAATTGTGGCGAAGATGTGCCTGCAAACGTGGTACACTGCGTGAACGTCAAATGCCGTATGTTGCTGAATTCAGAATTGACTGAAGACAGTATTGAGATCCCGGAATTTATTCCGCTGCCGGAAATTCAGGAAATGAAGAACGCTCGAGCTAGAGGGCACTATATTCGTTGCGGTGGCTGCAGCGAAGAATTGCGCATCAACGCCAAGTACGCTGGTGCCACAGTGCAGTGCCGCCACTGCGATCATACGTTCGAATACACGCCTGTTGTCGAACGGATTGCCATGTACATGAACTGCCCGCACTGCTCAGAGGAAATCCGAGCCAGCATGAAATACGCCGGGCAGAAAGTAGCCTGCCGATTCTGCAAGGGAGCGCTGCAGCTGGAAGGTTAGAACTGATTCAGGAAACGCACGTCGTTTTCGTAAAACCTTCGAATGTCGTCGACTTCATAGTTCTTCATACAGAAGCGTTCGATCCCCAGCCCAAACGCGAAACCGCTGACCTTGTCCGGGTCATAGCCGACTGCTTTGAACACGTTTGGATCGACCATCCCCGCACCGCCGATTTCCATCCACGAATCGCCCCACTTCATGTCGACTTCCACCGATGGTTCGGTAAACGGGAAGAACGACGGCCGAAAGCGAATCTCCACGTCCGGCCCAAGAAACGATCGGGCGAACAGACTGAGAACAGTTTTCAGCTGAGCCATCGTGACGTCCGTATCCACCATCAGGCCTTCCATCTGGTGGAACATGCACGAATGAGTCGCGTCCATGGTGTCCGGTCGATAAACGCGGCCCAGCGACACGATGCGAACCGGCGGCTTCACCTGTTCCATCGTTCGGATCTGCACCGTTGATGTCTGGCTGCGAAGAAGAATCGGACCTCCCGCGGTTGCCTTCGCTGTCGCCACGTAGAAGTTGTCCAGTGGGTCACGAGCGGGGTGGTCGTTGGGGATGTTCAACGCGTCGAAGTTGTGTCGTTCATCTTCAATCTCCGGCCCTTCAACAACCGTAAAGCCGAACCGCCCCATGATCTCGCGGAACTGAGTGATCGTCTTCGTAATCGGATGCAGATTACCGATCGTCGGTGGATGGCCGGGCAAAGTGGGGTCGAAGTCGCTGACCGCATCGCTGCTGCTGGCCGTTGACAGTTCCTGCTGGCGAGCCTCCAGCAGCGCGGTTACTTCCGTCCGAACCTCATTAAACTTCTTGCCGACCAGCGGTTTTTCTTCTTTGGGCGCTTTGCCGACCAATGCTTGCAGGTTTCGCAGCTTGCCCTTTTTCTGGCCCAAAAATTCAATCCGCGCCTGTTCCAGATCTGCTTCTGACGCAGCGTTCAACATGGCCGCTTTGGCGTCGTCGAAGTAATCGTTGAAGGCTTTCAGAATGTCCAATTCCACACTCCATGTTTTGATGCGCGTTGCGGCTGATTAAGCCCGAATGCGTGGCAATCTTAGCGGATTTCGCAGCAGGCAGAACCAAACCTGCCGCCGCGCATGAAAAAGCGAGGAACCTTGTCCAGGTTCCTCGCTTTGCTGTTTCGACAACGAAGTGCTTAAGCAGCTGCTTTGGCCGCTTTCACTTGTTCTACAACTTCGTCAAACACCTGAGGATACAGAACTGCCAGGTCGCTGAGCGTCTTGCGGTTCAGTTCCAGGTTTGCGACCTTTAGGCCGTTGATGAATTGTGAGTAGGAGATGCCTCGTTCGCGGCACGCAGCCGTCAGGCGAGTGATCCACAACTGGCGGAACATACGCTTACGAACCCGCCGGTCACGGTAGGCGTACACTCGGCTACGAATGACGGTTTCTTTGACAGTTCGCAACAGCTTGCTGCGACCCCCAAAGTTACCTTTAGCTTCCTTAAACAGTCGCTTCTTCGAACGACGTCGGGCTTTTCCGTATCTGACACGCATGGCTTCAGTCTTCCGACCAAATAGTTCGGCGAAAACCGGCTGTGGCTTCCGCGTTGGATTTTAAAAATGTACTGCTACA
The DNA here is from genome assembly GCF_001983935.1 of Fuerstiella marisgermanici. Lineage (GTDB taxonomy): Bacteria > Planctomycetota > Planctomycetia > Planctomycetales > Planctomycetaceae > Fuerstiella > Fuerstiella marisgermanici. Next base: position 8,789,307 of record NZ_CP017641.1, read on the forward strand.
GCGACGGCCGCAGAGCTTCAATAATGTTCTTTGCGTCTTTGCCGTCCACAATTCCACTATTGCGTAGTCGTCGCTTTTGTTTGGCGGACTTGCCGCTTAAGAGATGTCCACGAAAAGCGCTGCGATGCTTCGCTTTTCCTGACGCCGTGATTTTGAACCGACGCTTCATCCCTTTATGAGTTTTTTGCTTAGGCATTTCACCGCTAACCACAACAGGAACTGAACAAATGTATATTTACTGACCATTGGCGAGCCGGGGAGTATAGCGACGCCGTGTTTTGAATGTCCAGCTTTGTGTGCAGGAACCCCAAAATTGGCACGGGTTTAGGCCACTTTTCCACTAGTCACTGGTCAGCACCAGCTTTTCATCGGCAGTTACAGTCGATGCCGCCATGCTGGGAGTCATATTGAACAATACTCGGCCACCTGTGCCCCAGCGTTTGTCCTGAAAGTGAAATACGGCAGAAGCGTCGCGGATCATAGAAACCGCGTCGACATCCTCCATCCCTCCACCCTCAATCGCTTCGAAGGACAGATTTACGCCGCGAAACAGCGTGAGAACTCCGGTGGATCGGTTCTCCACAAGAGCGAACGTGTCCAGCCAGTCGCATTTTGCCCACCTTAGACCGCGTGGTTTGCCAGACGCGGTCGCGATCGCCAGGCAGTGGTCCTGCAGATCCTGCCGGTTCCGTTCGAAACTTTGCATCGTTCGTTCCGGGCTGCGCCCCATGCCCGACACTGCATCAAAGATCTTACGTAAAATTGCCACTCGTTTTGCGCTTTGCTGGCTGAGGGAATGCTGTGAAGTACGACTGGCTGAGCGGGCGACGAATTCAGAACTACGTTTCAACCGAGCCTGCCCAGACTGCCGAATCAGGATAACTGATACGACTCGAAAACTCTTCCACCCTGAAGACATCCGATGAAGAACAACCAGGGAATCCGACTTGCTGCTGTTGCTGTGACTGCCATGGTCTTGCCGCTGAACGCGGCGGAACCGAATTCAACCGCCACGCATTCAGCACCATTGGTCGATGTGGCTCTGGCACCGGGCGGCGAATTAGTCGGAGTCATTCTGGGCAGTGACGGATTGCCAATCGCGAATGCATTTGTGCAGGTGCTCCACCAGCGGTCCATTGTAGCGAACGTCAAGACGGATGCTCAGGGTCGTTGCCGAATTCAGGGACTTCGAAGCGGCGTCCATGTGGTCAGAACGAGCCAGTCGCAGCAAACCTGCCGGTTCTGGACGGCCGAGGCGGCGCCTCCTCGGGCGAAACGAGGGATCGTTCTGGCGGGCAGTAATTCGGTGATTCGCGGCCAATGCGGCTGCAGTCAGTGCTGTCCTTCCGAATGCACCATCGCTATTCCGTGCGGAGAGGTTGCGTATGGCGAATCGACGTGTGGCGAAGGTTGCGACGAAGCCAGCGGATTTGGTGGAGGCGGATTATTGGCCAATACAAGTCGCAGCACCCTGGTTGGCATCGGGCTTTTTGCCGGAGCAGCAGTGGCTGTTGGCACATCAGTGTCAGACCGAAACTCCGCGTTGCGATCACCGCCGACACCCGCGAGTCCCTAATCTTGCTCGCACGTCTGCGAAATCCGATCCGGCCCAGTGCCAACGCTTCATGTTTTGCTTGGCGTACGCCTCGCGAAACCTCGGGGCTTCCTTCGCTTCGCTTCGTCCAACCCCGGCCACACTTGCCAATTCCGGCCGCACTTGAAGGAACCGTACTCCTGTTTTGGGTGGTGAGTTATTTAGTCCTGCGCCAGATCTGGTTTCAATCAGGGGGTGACCAGAGCAGACTCCCCGGTACAAATCTTAAAACCGGCTGAACCAGACTGATTATTACAACCCGTGTAAACCGATAGAACGGAATAATCGGCATACTCGATACTCAGAGACAGGCTCGCGCCGCGGCTTTCCTTTGCCTCAGGAAAGCCTTTCTGGTCACCCGGCGGTTGGAAACCGGTGATCAGGGAACTCTGGTTCGAACAGATGTGTGTCGATTGGGGGGAGGCGTTTGGGAGCCTGCTTTTTCGTGAAGGATCACCCTGGTGAGACGTCATGGCTTTCTTGCGATTGCCGCTGCTAGTATTGCAGCGTGCTGTGCCTGGTTGTTTAGCCACAACCACCAACTGGATGCTTCTGAAGAGCAGCCCGGATCATTTCGCGAAGCCTTCGGTTCGCGCGAAAGTCACCCGGAGCCCGTCGAAGACAGCAGTGGTATTCGGCTGAACTATTTCGAAGCTCCCTGGGAACGCGTGCTAAACAGCGTTGCCGAACAGGCGGAGTTAACGCTCGTGATGGATAAAGTTCCTCACGGCCGTTATGCGCGCCGGGATCGGACGAAGTATCAAACCGAATCTGTGATTCGAATTCTTAACAAAGAACTCGAAGCGCAGGGATTTCGGCTGATCCATCAGGGCAACTTTCTGATCGTGCTCAAGCTCGATCAGGCTCGCACACGCTACGCTCGGCCCGTGTTGAACGAATGGCAGGGCGACAGCGCAGGCAATCCGCAAACCGCTGCCGAAAGCTTTCGACAGGGGCGTTCGCCATTTCATCAGACCGGTGCTCGGTCTGAAGAAAACGGTCCGCGAGTCGCATGGGCTTCTCAGCAAGCCGCCGCCAAGCCTGGTTCAGGTCAGCAAACCGGAGCCGACGGCGTGCCTCAACCACGCGGTCAGCAATTCGGTACGAAAGTCACGCCTGCTCAACAGGATGCACCGGCCGAACCCCAAGTGGACGAAGGTCCGCCCATTCTAAAAACGATCACCGTTAAAAATGCGAAAGCAGCTGATGTTGCTCGGTCCATCTATCTTGTCTTTGAATCGCGAGCCGAACTGATCCGCGAAGGATTGCATGGGCTGCCCACGTTTGTGGTGCATGCGTCTGAAGACGAAGAAGAAGGCACTCCGCCGCTGTTCCGTATTGGCATCGATCAGCCCAACAGCGAACTCGTGCTGGAAGCGACTAAGAACCGCGTCACGCACCTCGCAAAGCTTGTCGCCGAAATGGACAAGCCGAAGCAGGACGATGCGGAATCGTTGAAGCTGGTTCAAAGCAAGGGCGTTTCGAACGTCACCGCCAAAGAACTGAACGAGCAGATTCACCGTATGGTGGCGATGCGAGCTCAGCAGGGTAATCAGCCGCCAGCCGGTCAGGGTGCTGGTGTTCAACCGTCGAGTGACGTGTCGACCAGCGAAGACGGTTCACTGAATCTTCGCGGCGAAGTTAACGTGCAGGCGATGCAGGACCTTGGCATCCTGATCCTGAAGGGTAACGAAGCTGATGTCGAAAAAGTTCAGAAGATCATTCAGCAGCTGGAAGAAATGAGTGTCGGTTCACTGCCCAGCATTCATTTGTTGTCGCTGCAATACGTCAATTCTGAAGCGATGGCTGAACTGCTGACGACGGTTTACGAACAACTTTCTGAACTGCGTCAACGAGGCAGCAACGATGATCGCAAGGCAGCCGCCTTCATCCCGATCGTGCAGCCTAACTCCATTCTGATTCTGGCACCGGCGATTGAACGAGAGTCCATTCTGGAACTCGCCAATGAGCTCGATCGCCAGACCGACCCGAATGCGGAATTCCGCGTGTTCAGCCTGCGGAATGCCATTGCATCTCAGGTCGCCACCTCTGTTGAGGGGTTCTATGACGAACGCGAAGGTCTGGGCATTCGTGTTCGAGTTGTGGCCGACGTTCGAACCAACTCAGTGATCGTACAGGGGCGACAAAACGACCTCGACGAAGTGGCGAAGCTGATCGAAAAACTGGATGTCGACGAGCCCGGTGCTGTTCATCGGGTTGAGGTTGTTCAGCTTAAGAATGCGACCGCTGAAGAGCTTTCAGAAACGATTAACGCCGCCATTCAAGCCGTCACCAACCCGCCACAGCAAACTGGCGGAGCGGGCGGCGGGTTTGGAGCAGGCAACACGGGAGCTCAGGAACTGCGTGACGGCAAGTCGGTCGCGTTGGAGTTCCTGGCCGCCAACAATGGTGGACGTGACCTGCTGCGATCGGGCATTCTGGCCGACGTTCGAATCAACCCGGACATTCGGTCGAACACGCTGATCGTGTCGGCACCGGAAGCCAGCATGCCTCTGTTGATTGCTTTGATCAGTTCACTCGATCAGGAACCAACTGCGGTCGCTGAAATCAAAGTGTTCGCTCTGGAGAACGCAGACGCCACTCAGTCTGTCGAACTTCTGACGGCGATGCTGGAGAATCAGAACCAGGAAGACCAGGTCGGAGTTCAGATTGCGGGCACCGAAGGTTCTTCCAGCAGTCTAATCCCTGTGCAGTTTGTCGCCGATGTTCGCACGAACACTGTGTTGGCAGTTGGCGGAGCGGAAGCACTGGGCGTGGTCGAAGCAATTCTGCTGAGACTGGATACGACCGAATCGCGACAACGACGCACGACAGTCATTCAACTTCAGAACATACAGGCCAGTAACGTTTCTCTGGCGATCGAGAACTACCTGACTCAGCAACAAACATTGCGTGACAGTTCGGAAGGACTGGTCAGCAATATTGAACGACTTCGCCAGGAAGTCATTGTCGCTCCGGATGACGACACGAACTCCCTGATTGTTGAGGCGTCGCCGGAGTATTTCGATCAGATTGTGGAAATCATCACTCAACTGGATTCGAAGCGACCGCAGGTCTACATCCAGGCGTTGATGGTGGAAGTGCAACTGGACAACACCGACGAATTCGGTGTGGAACTGGGCTTCCAGGATCCGCTGCTGTTTAGTCGAAGCATTCTTCAATCTGCTGAAAGTCTGGTAACGACGAACAACATTACTCAGGCGGCAAACGGTCAGCAGATTCAGGAAACGATCATTCAGTCTCGCAACCCGACACCGGGCTTTAACTTTAACAATACCAACAATGCTCTTGGCAACAACAGCGGGACGGGAACTAATCCGGGCAGTGTCGCCACGCAGGGCATCAGCAACTTTTCGCTGGGCCGACAAAATGGCGACCTTGGGTTCGGTGGCTTTGTGTTTTCCGCTCAGTCAGACGCTGTCAGTGTGCTGGTGCGAGCGTTGGCCGCACGACGGACGGTGCACGTTCTGAGTCGGCCTCAGATCCTGGCGACGCATAACAATACCGCTAGTATTGAAGTCGGACAGGAAGTGCCGGTGGTTGATGGCGTCACGACAAACGTGACATCGATCTCGCCGAATATTACGCAAAGAAATGTCGGGATCATTTTGGAAGTCACTCCGAGGATTAACACCGACGGTACAATCAGCATGGATGTCTATGCCGAAAAAAGTGCGTTGGCTCCTGGTGGCGTTCCTGTCTTCACGGACACGACAACCGGCAATGTGATCGAGTCTGTGATTATCGATTCAGCGATCGCTGACACCGTTGTATCTGTTCCCAACGGACAGACGATCGTGATCGGCGGTATGATTACCAAGAGTGACGAAACGCTGGAACGCAAGGTGCCGTGGCTGGGTGACCTGCCGCTGATTGGTAGTGCCTTTCGCTACGATGGCACAAACACGGCTCGCACTGAGTTGCTGATCTTCCTGACGCCACGAGTTATCTATGGCGATGCTGATTCCGAACTGGTGAAGCAGGTGGAAGCCGAACGAATGCACTTCATCGAATCGGAAGCCGAAGAAATCCACGGACCACTGTACAGCGTGCCGGGCAACAATCATGAGTATTTGATTCCGGATTCCATCCAGCACATGGGCCAGCCGATTCCACAACAGATGGGTGTTCCGATGCAGCACCAAATGAACGCACCTATCCAGGCGGAACCCGTCATGGAAGTGCCACCCGAAAGCGTCGCAGTTCCGCCACAGACGAAGGCTCAGTTGCCTCAGATTCAGTCGGGCACTTCACCGCAGCGAACTCAGTTGCCGCCGACTACGTCAATGCAGGAGGCGAGTCAGAAGCAGATTCAGCAAACCAGCAGCGTAGGGACAAACGATCAGGCACCTTCAACAGTGATTCAGGCAGGATCGGACGCCACCGACAGTGGTGATTCGGCAGGTGGCGAAATCAAAAAGACGTCGTGGGTGAAAAGAATGTTAAGGCGCGAAAAGTAGGTGACTCCCGCCGGGCACGTTGACCAATCGTTTAACCCGCAGCCGAAGGCGCAGGCGTCTTTGGGAGCGGCATCCATGAAACGTCAACTTGCCGTACAGCATCCCATCCCCGCGACGCCTGCGCCTTCGGCTGCGGGTTAAACGATCTTAATGCCTGCTCGTACTTCTGCGACGGAAACTCATACCATGAAAACTTCGTTATCACTGTCTGCCCTTGTGCTTGTGGTTTCTGTGAGTGGGTGTGCGTCGTCGTCGCTGTTGAAGACGTCAACCAGCATGCTCGCGGCACCGGTGAATGCCGTCACCAATGTCTGGCGTGACAAACCGGTCGCAAAGATTCTTTGCCTGTGGGAAGCCGCCGAAGGGCAAGGCTTAGACGAACGCCCCAGTCGCGGTTTCGCGGGCCAGATCATGTTCTTCACGTACGGAGACGCTTCGCCGATCAAGGTGAATGGCAAAGTTCGGATCTTTGAATACGCTGATTTCGATGCCGATGAAGTCGATCCCACTCCTGTGCACAAGTTTACCTTCGACGCCGGAGCGTGGAGTGCTCATCACACGGTGAGTACGGTTGGGCATACGTACAACGTCTTTCTGCCGTACGTTGTCAAAACGAGCGGTCCTGCTACATGTGGGTTGCGAGTCGAAATCGAAACCGAAGACGGCCGCATTGTGACTTCGCCTTATACTGAGGTAAAACTGTCAACTCGGACATCCCAAAAAGCGGCATCAGGGTTGACTCGCAACGTCATAAAGAACTCCTCAACCAAACCTGTTTCGCAATCCAATTCTCAAGATTCGCAGCCGCCAACACGAAAACTGGAAAGCATGAGCATCCAGCTTCCGAAGAGCGGCAACTAGAGCAATTTACGTTTTGTTGTGGCCGGTTCAGGCTCGTGGGAACCGGCCCACGTAGGACAGTAACCGATTTCCGCGGCCACAAGTCAGCGTGAAACGCTGTAACAGAAAAGCATAATGATTGAACTTCAAAATGAGGCTGCTATTGATCGAGTGATGCAGTTGATGGCCATCCCCGGCAAGAGCTGCGAGGAAGCTCAGGTTTCAGCATGGATTCAGGACACACTGAAAAAAAGTGGCGTGCCGGCGACCGCGATCACATCTGATACCGCTCATCGCAGAAGCCCGGCCGGCGGCGAAGTTGGCAACCTGATCGTAAAGCTGAAAGGCACGGTCAAAGCGCCGAGACGTTTACTGATGGCCCACATGGATACAGTTCCGTTGGCCGTCGGCTGTAAGCCCGTCCGCAAAGGCGACAGCATTCGTCCCGCGTCGCGATCCACTGCTCTAGGTGGCGACGATCGGTCCGGCTGTGCGGTATTGCTGACCGCGATTTCAGAGATCCTGCGTCAAAAACTACCGCACCCGCCGCTGACGTTGCTGTTCGCTGTGCAGGAAGAAATCGGTCTGCGCGGGTCACGCTTTATTACGGCCAGTAAGCTCGGCAAGCCAGAGCTGTGTTTTAACTGGGACGGGCGAGATCCTGCTGGTTTGATTATCGCAGCCGTTGGAGCGACCAACCTGACGATTGGCATTGAAGGCATCGCGAGCCACGCGGGCGTACATCCGGAAAATGGAGTGAACGCCGCAGTTGTGGCGTCGCTGGCGATTGCAGACTTGCAGAAAAACGGTTGGCATGGTCTTGTGCAGCAGGGCCGCAATAAGGGCACCAGCAACGTCGGTGTGGTTGAAGGTGGTGCTGCGACCAACGTCGTCATGCCGGAACTGAAGGTTGAAGCCGAAGCACGCAGTCATCAACCTGCCTTTCGCAAACGTATCGTAAAGGAGTTCCGAAAAGCGTTCGAAGCTGCCGTCAAATCAACGACTAACGCGGCAGGTAAACGCAGCAAGCTGACGTTCGAAGAAGACACTCGCTATGAAGCATTCAGCATCAGCGAAAAGTCTGACTGCGTAACAGTTGCAAAAGAAGCCGTTGCGGCTGCGGGGCTGACGCCGGAAACATGCATCTGCGATGGCGGTCTTGATGCCAACTGGATGTCGGCTCACGGGTTTCCCACTGTTACGATGGGCTGCGGCCAGCATGACATTCATACCGTCGACGAATCGCTGGACATCCCTGAGTTTCTTGACGCGTGCCGCATCGCGACCATGCTGGCATCTGCCTGATTTTTATTGGCTGGCTTGCCAACAAATCTTCGCTTGAGATGATACCCGTGCCTTCCCACCTACCTGCACAGGACATCCCACCATGCTTCGCCGTCTTTGCCTGCTGATCGCTTTCCTGTACTTCACGATCCCCGTGTCTGCCGACCCGCTGCATGTTGGAATGGCGGAGACTGATATCACGCCGCCGATGGGGTTCCCCATTTCCGGGTACTATCACGAACGCCTCGCCGATGGCACGCTGGATCCGTTGAAGGCCAAAGCCGTGGTCTTTCGTCAAGGCGATCAGTCGGCCGCGTTTGTTGTCGGAGACCTCACCGGTATCGATCGGGATCTCTACGTCGAAGTGCGTCGTCTGGCCGCAAAGGCCACCGGCATCCCGGAAGCTCACATCGTTGTCTCCGGCACGCATTCACACACCGCGCCGGACTACACGGCTCATCTGTATCGTTATCTCGCAAAGAAGCCAGCGGATCGCGACGCGGATGCCTACGCCGCTAAGTTGGTCGGCGGCATGGTTGGTGCCATTGAAGAAGCTTACAAGTCCGCCACGCCGGCCGTTGTTCAAGCGGGATCAGGGCAACAGGAATTGCCGGTCGCTTTCAACCGCCGATTCGTGATGACGGATGGCAGCGTGAAGACGTGGCAGAAGCTCGACAATCCGAAAGTTGTCAAAGCCGCCGGGCCGATTGATCCGGAAATCGGGCTGCTGCGAATTCTGTCTGAAGACGGTAACAAAACAGTCGGTGTGGTGAGTAACTTCGCGCTGCATCTGGATACGACCGGCGGCACTCGGTGGAGCGGCGATTATCCGTACTACATCGAACAGACGCTGAAGAAAGCGATCGGCGAGGACATTGTTTCCGTGTTCGGGGCTGGCACCTGCGGAGACATCAATCATTCTGACCCCAGTCGCGCGGAACGCAACAAGACCGACGTGATCGGCAATTCGCTGGGCGATGCGATCGTGAAAGCGTTACCGGAATTAAAGCCGATTCCGTCTCCAACGCTGCGGGTTCATTCGACCACCGTTCAGCTACCGCTGCAGGAAGTCACAGAGCACGACGTCAAGCGTGCTCAAAAATTGATCCCGATTGCCAAAGCGGGAGGCAAAGTCGAATTTTTCGATCTGGTGTCAGCTTACAACGCCATCATGCTGGACCAAATGCAAAACACGCCGTCGCTGGTCACCCCGTCCGACTACTTAAGCTGGGGACTCACGCACGAATGGACGGGCGTCGGCAGCACTCTGCCTGTGGAAGTCACCACGATGGCAATCGGCGACGACGCGGCCATCGTGTTTCTGCCGGGCGAAGTGTTTGTGGATCTCGGTCTGGCCATTAAGCGAGCGTCACCGTATCGCACGACGCTGATTATTGAGCTTTCTAACTGTGTGGAGACAGCTTACATCCCCACGCGAGCAGCTTATGCCGGCGGCAGTTACGAAGTGACGAATTCCTGTGTTCAACCTGGATCCGGCGAAATGCTGGTGGAAGCGGCGCTTAGTCTGTTGCGTAAATCAGCGGCTGAGTAGCGTTGTTCGGAACGCGAATTGCGTCGATTCGTCATGATCCACATTTTCACGGCGTCTGCCGTTCATTTTCCATAGGCCACGATTAGCGGTGGACTTTGTGAAAGGTATTGTGGAAACTTGTGTTCCCTCCGGTTTTGATCAGGTGCCCACCTAATGTCGCATTCCCACCACGCGTTCTCAAATTTTAATCCGCTGGTCAACGAAGGTTTGACCTTCCGCAGTCGCCGTAACATGCTGAAAGCGGGGCTTGCGGGAATCGCCGGTCTGTCTGCTCCGAGACTCATGCAGGCACGAGCGGAAGCGGCCAACGCGAACAAGCCGATGAGTCGCAAGAGCGTCATCCTGCTGTGGATGACGGGCGGTCCCAGTCAGATTGATACATGGGATCCAAAGCCCGATCGGCCATACATTAATCGTGGTCCGTTTGCGCCAATTTCTACCGCCCTGCCCGGCACGATCATCTGCGAGCATCTGCCGAAGCAGGCTGCGATGCTGGACAAGTTTACGATCATTCGGTCGGTCGATCCTCGCAACAGCAGCCATCAACCGAACCAGGTGATGCAAACGGGGAGCCTCGAAGCAAGGCCACGAACGAACCCCAAAGGCGATCGCTATCCGGCAATCGCTTCCATCTGTGCCAAGCATCATGGTGCCAACCACCCGTCGATGCCGCCGTACGTTGCCTTTATGAAGCACTCGTCGCACGTGGCGTGGGGCGGTTGGCTGGGCAAACAATATGACCCGTTCATCGGCAACAAAGCGGCCGTGCTGCCCGAATACAATCTTGTCGGAAAGCCGTTGAATCGATCGTCGGGAGCTGACCTGTTTCAATTGCCAGGAGCCTTAAACGCAGACCGACTGACAGACCGCCGCGCGCTGATGCAGGATCTGGATCGCATTCGCAGCGGGCTGGATCAAACGGGATCGATGGAAGCATTAGACCAGTACGGTCAGCAGGCATTCGAAATGGTGCTGGGCAAGCGAGCTCAAAAAGCGTTCGATATCTCTGCCGAACCGCAGAAGAATCGAGATCGTTATGGTTCGCATTTGTGGTGCCAACAGGCCCTGCTGGCACGGCGTTTGGTCGAAGCGGGCGTGAGTTTCGTGACGCTCGATTTAAGCCACCACACCGCTTCCGGCACATGGGACAACCATGGGATTCCTGGTGGCGTGTACGGCGGAATTTCGACAGGCTTAAAGCCGCTGCTGCCGCTGTTTGATCATCTACTGACAACACTGGTCAGCGACCTTGAAGAAAGAGGCCTGCTGGACGAAGTGCTGGTGATCGGGATGGGCGAATTCGGACGCACGCCGAACATGGGAACTCAGAACAGCGAAGACGGTCGCAATCACTGGCCGGTTGTGATGTCGATGACAATGGCCGGTGGTGGGCTGCGTCACGGCCAGGTGATTGGAGCCAGTTCACACGACGGCGGCACGATCATGGACCGCCCCGTGACGCCGGGCGACTTGGCGGCCACGATTTACAAACACATGGGCGTTCCGTTGGATGGAACTTACATGGACGATCGCGGTCGGCCTCGTTACTTCATTGAAGGGGCTGGTCAGCCGATCTCGGAGCTATTCTAAGCAGATTCCTGCTGGCCGTTTACAGCAACCATGTCCAGTAACAAGACAACGCCGATGCCAGCAAGGCACAAGACAATGGCCAGTACTACATCAATTGAAAACTCACGAGGAACGAAATGCTCGAAGACCTTGTGCTTGAATTTCACCACGTCTTTTGTGGTGTCGGCCTGGAAGGGCCATAACTTATAAAGCGAACCCAACATAAAGCCGCATAACACAGCCATCGTGGCATCATGATATTTTAGAAGTAGCCAACGAAGAACTCGGCTGAATCCCAACAACCCGGTCAAACAACCCGCCGCAAAAACTCCCAGCGAAACAATCACTTCGACTGAAATCTCGCCGTGCACGAGTCCCTTAATTCGATCGGTAATGTCATGATACTGACCCAACAGCAGAAGGATGAACGCTCCGCTGATGCCCGGCAAAATCATGGCTGTAATTCCGATCATGCCGCACACGAACATGTAGCCAAGAGTGTCCGGTGGATTTCTTAAGGCTTCCAGCGTCACAATTCGCAAAGCGATCAAGATGCCTGCAATCAAAACACCAACGTGCTCCATCCGCCAGCGTGGAATGCGTTTCGCAACCAGCAGGCTCGATGCCAGAATCATTCCGGAAAACGCCGCGAAGGTCAGCGACATTTGGTTGTTCAGAAGGTAGTTCATCAGCGAAGCCAGTCCGCCGATTCCGGTCGCAATACCCAGCCCCAAAGGAACGACAAATTTGAGATCGATGTGATTCGCAGCCTGGCGCAGTTGCCGCTGTGACAGCAGTTTCAAAAAGGTCGCGTCGCAACGACTGATGGCGGTCACCAGCCGTTCGTAAATCCCCAAAATCAGAGCCACAGTACCACCGGAAACTCCCGGAACAATGTCCGCAGCTCCCATCAAGAAACCGCAAACTGCCGTTCGCAGCGACACACCAATCGGCGCGACGACAGGTTCCGGCGAAGGTGGTGCAGCCTGTAATTCGGAGGTTCCGTCAGTCATGTTGTTGTTCGGAAATCATTCTTGTGCCGTGACAATGTTTGGGGCGGAAGAATAGCACTGAAGCAGGAAACACAGAAACATGAATTCTCACCATTCCCATGCTAACTCAGCCGTCTCCCGCCGCGCGATGCTGGCTGCCGCCTCCGCAGGACTTGCGGCTTCGCCGATTTTGCGAGCTGACACGCTGGCTTCGCGGCCGCCGAAGTCGGTCATCTACATCTTTTTGTCCGGCGGGCTGGCTCAACAGGACAGCTTCGATCCCAAACCATACGCCGCGGCCGATATTCGCGGTGAATTCTCTCCCATTTCCACAAAGACGCCTGGGCTTCAGATTTGCGAACACCTGCCGCTACTGGCCGCTCGCAGTGACAAATGGAGTGTCGTTCGCAGTTTGAGTCATCCGTATAACGAGCATTCGCAGGCGCACCATGTGATGCTGACCGGCCGCTCAGACATGCCGCAGGGCTTCAACCCGTCGATGCCACGGCCTGCAGATCATCCGTCGATCGCCGCTATTTTGGGCTCGATCCTGCCTGAAAAAGAAGGCCTGCCGGCTTCCATCGTGCTGCCGGAAAAGTTGATCCATCGGTCTGGTCGAGTCATCCCCGGGCAGTTTGGCGGACAGATGGGGCCGAGGCATGACCCGTGGATTCTGGCCGCCAGTCGCTTCAACGCGAAAAGCTACGGTGCGTGGCCGGAATACGAATTCAACCACCAGCGCGGCGGCGAAGAATCCAGCGATTTGAAATTCCGCACACCGGGCCTGGCGTTGCCGGAAAATCTGACGGAACAGCATTTCGACAGTCGTCTTCAGTTGCTGAATCAGTTCGAAAATCGTGGGTTGCCGCTGGCGAAGCTCATGGAAACGAAGTCGTTCTCACGAGTGCGTGAACGAGCCCTTTCGATGCTGGGCGATGGACGTTTGAACAAGCTGTTCGATATCCATTCGGCTCCACCTGAAGAACAGGAACGCTACGGGAAGAACACGTTCGGCTGGTCGTTGTTGCTGGCGAAGAGGCTGGTGAAGTCTGGAGTGAATTTTGTACAGGTGAATCTTGGCAACAACGAAACCTGGGATACTCACGGCAACGCTTTCCCGCACCTCAAAAATTACCTGCTGCCGCCGATGGACCGAGCTGTCTCCGCCTTGCTGGACGACCTTGATGAACAGGGCGCGTTGGATTCTACATTAGTCGTGATGGCTGGCGAATTTGGTCGCACGCCAAAGATATCGCACCTGACCACACACTACGCGGCTCCTGGGCGAGATCACTGGGGCACGGTCCAGTCGGTGATGTTGGCGGGCGCCGGTTACGGCGGCGGTCGCATCATTGGCAGTACGGACGCGCAGGGCGGACAACCGCGAAGTGAGCGGCAGACTCCGGAAAGTCTTGCCGCTACGATGTACTCGGCACTTGGCATTTCCCAGCACGCACGATGGTTCGATCTTCAGGATCGACCGATGCATTTGTACGGAGCGGATGCGATTTAGCGCCGCCTGATCAGTCCACAAAATCGGCTTCAGAAAACTCGGCTCGCACGTTGCCCTGCATCGTCGTCAGCCAGATGCGCCCCGGTTCGATTTCGAACACGTACGGATAAGAAAGCCACGTGCCTTTCTGGCTGGCAATCACAACCGGTGTGCTCCATGACTTGCCATCGTCCTCCGAAAATGCCAGCGACAGTTCTTCACGATAGTTACTGACGGCCGTTTCCGACCAGATGCCGCCACCGCCGCTTAGTTTCCATTCATTCTTGCCTTCTGGGTAAGGCCGATTCCACAACAGCATCAGCCGCCCGCTTTTTAGGCGAGTCATAATTCCTGGCGCACTGCTGGCGGGGATGCCGGACGGTTGAAGAATCTGCCAATGCCGTCCGCCGTTATTGGAATAGGCCGACCAGAATTCGTTCCAGTTGGTGCGGATCAGCATCCAGACTCGTCCGTCCTTCAGCTCCGTCAAAGTCGGCTCAGTAACGCCGCCGTGGTGCCCGCGTCCGCCCAGATCGATCAGATTGCTGGCCTCCCAGGTAACGCCGTCGTCGCTGGAAGAATACGTGAGTACAGAATGGCGGCCCGGATTGTGCAGCATCTTCATCGCCGTGAAAATAATACGTCCGTCGCTTGTTTGAATCATGTCGCGAACGCAGCCACTCCACGGATCATGCAGCTTCTGAATGTGCTGCCATGTCTTGCCGTCGTCTGTGCTGCGCATCACGTAGGTCGGCAATTTCGCATCGGGCGCGTCATGCAGCTCGTCTTTCCATGTCCAGTTGCGTTCGTCCAGATTCATGAACGCCGCGATGATGCTGCCGTCTTTGGTACGCAACACCGCACGTTCGTTGCTGACCGTGATCTTCCGATCCGGCGCGAACAACGGTCGAGGTTCGGACCATGTTTTGCCGCCGTCATGGCTGACAAATGTCGCGTTGGAATCGACCGCCAGAATTCCGCCGTCGCTGGTATGAACGAACGGGCCCATCAGCTTTGACGCCAGCGGTTTCACATCAGCGTGAAGCTGCAGCTCGTCAGCGCTGGCCGATGCGCAAACGATCGACAACAGGATTATGTGGGTAAGTGAGGTCTTCATTTGGTAGGATGTCCTTTGACTAAGCGGGTTCCGGATCATAACTCTGGTGGCGAGGATTCGAAATGCAATGGACCTGGAATACTTTGCTCACATTGCTGATCGCCATTGCTGTTCCACAGGGGGCGCTATCTGACGAACCCAAAGCCCTGTCGATCGCCACGTACAACATCTGTTGGGGCAATGTCAATCTGCCGCTTATGTTGGAGACGATCCGGCAGGCGGACGCGGATGTGGTGTGTCTACAGGAAACGACTGCGCGATCGGAAGTCTTATTACGGCAGCAGTTGAAAGATGTGTACCCAAACATCCGCTTCAGTGGACACAACGGGCCGTATGCCGCCGAACGGTTCGGAGTGCTTTCGAAACTCCGCCTTGCAAAGTATCGATTTCACTGGCCGCCTCGCAGGTTTTTCGGTTTTGTGACTTTCTCGGTGTCTCACAATTCGCAGGCCGTCAACATCGTCAACGTTCACTTGGCTCCATTCACGCTGCAACGGCCGCGTTCTATTGGGCAGTTGATGCAGCAGCTCAGCAACACTGAATTACAACACAAGGAAGAAATTGAAGCCGTCATACAGTTCGTCGATACAAAGACGCCCACAATATTGGCCGGTGACTTCAACAGCATGACCGGATTCGCAGCACCGCGACGACTGCAGGACGCAGGGTTCACGGATAGTTTTGCTGCCGTCACAGAAAGCCCCGCTAAACATCCGACATGGTTCTGGCCTTTGCGAACAGGAACGGCACAACTACGAATTGACTACATTTTCCACTCGCCACATTTCCAAACGGTCAGTTCGCATATCGATCCTGCAAATGCGTCAGACCACCGCCTGCTGCTGTCGAAAGTAAAGCTCGTGTCAGACCATTCGACGCCATAGCGATTGCCCCGAGGCTACGAAATATCGGCTGCAGCCTCGGCATACTTAGCGCCGTGGCAGCAGGTTTAGTGCGGCGTTGGTCATTGTCGCGATGCCGGTTCGCAAAGTGAGTTCGAAGTCCGGGTAGTACGCGGCTGAATGCAGGGACGGGGGTGTCTGGCCTGCCATCTTGAATTGGTCCAGTCGCCGTTGGCTCACGCTACCCAGCCGATACATCAGGATTGGTACGCCCGCCTTGCCGTACAGGCTGAAGTCTTCAGCCCCCATGACTGGTTCGACCTGTTCGACGTTCGCTTCTCCCACGGTCTGCACAAACACCGAACTGAGTCGTCCCGCAAGCTCATCGTCATTGTAAAGCGACGGTGTGCCCTCTGAAAATTTCAAGTCGGGCGCGGGGGCTCGGTGGCTGATGGCGACTGCTTTCGCCTTACGTTCGATTGCTTCCAGCAGTTGCGTTCGGACGTCGGCCGAATAACTTCGCACGGTTAACTGCAGCTTGCATTCGTCGCCGATGATGTTGTGTTTGGTGCCTCCATGAATTGATCCAACGGTGATCACGGCGGGTTCGAGTGGCTTCACTTCACGGCTGACAATCGACTGCAATGCCACCACAAGTTCGGCAGCCTGCACGATTGGGTCGACGGTCGTATGAGGTGCCGAACCGTGCCCTCCCCGACCCTTGACGGTGATGTCGACGCTGTCCACATTTGCCAGCGAATAGCCCGCTCGATAGCCGACTTTGCCAGCGGGAATATCATGAGCGACATGCAAGGCCAGTCCGAAGTCGGGCTTGGGGAACTTAGTGAACAGCCCGTCTTCCAGCATTGCCTTTGCGCCGCCGACACGTTCTTCCGCAGGCTGACCGATCAGCATCAGCGTGCCCTGCCAGCGGTCTCGATAAGCGGCCAGATAGCGAGCCACGCCGACAAGGTTTGTCATGTGGATGTCGTGTCCGCAGGCATGCATCACACCGGTCTTGCTGCCGTCTTCGTTGGTCACCTTTACTGTCGAAGCGTACTCAAGGCCGGTCGCTTCGGTAACGGGAAGAGCGTCCAAGTCGGTTCGCAGCATCACCGTCGGTCCGGGACCATTTTCCAGAATCGCGACGACTCCGAACCCGCCAAAGTTTCGAGTGACTTTGTAGCCGACCCGTTCCCATTCGTCCGCGATTCGTTTCGATGTTTCCTTTTCCTGATAGGACAACTCCGGATTGCGGTGCAGGTCGAAATACAATTTCACCAGCGAATCCAGATTCGCTTCGGTCCAGTCTTCGACAGACTGAGCAGGGGCAATCGATGGGCTGAAGGCGACGAACACGGTTGCGATAATCAGCAGAATGGACTTCATGTTTTCGATGCTCCGTGGTAGTAAAGCCAGTTTGTCTGTGTCGGTCCGGCGAAGACTTGTGCAGTGTAGCTTTTTGTTCTGGATTTCAAACGACGGATGCCGGAGGGCAGCCCTACAGCGTGTTACGCTGACTTGTGGCCGCGGAACAAGCGTTTCGTACTTTAAGGGCTGATTGCCACGAGCCCGAACCGTTCACGATATAAGGTAAACTGTTGTTAGCATGGCGGAACACTATCAATGGAAGGGGGCGGACTTAGTGCTTCGCCTGCGAATTTCGCCGCGAGCGTCTCGAGACAAAGTGGGCGAGCTAATGGGCGATCGTCTGAAGGTTTCGATCACGGCTCCACCGGTCGACGGCAAGGCCAATGCCCATTTGTGCGCGTTAATCGCCAAGCAGTTTGGCGTGGCGAAATCCGGTGTGACGGTCGTTGCCGGTGAGACCAGTCGCGACAAGACTATCCAGATTTCCGAACCCAAAAAACTTGCGGATGCGTTTCTCGTCCGCTTACCGTCGTAAATGCCGACCACCATTCACCGCTGGTTGCGGACAGACGGGCTTGTCTGCCGACCCGCAATGAAAGAAACTGCCGAGCATCCATTTCTACGTCCAATGAGCCTGCTATGCCCGCTGATGCCAATGTTCTGCTGATTCTGGCGGTCATTCTGGTCGTCGGTACCGTGTCAGCCTCATTCGCAAAGATGTTGCACCTGCCGTCGGTCACCGGCCAGATCGTCGCCGGTGTGCTGATGGGGCCATCAGTATTTGCGGTGTTGACGGAGCAGAGTTTGGATTCATTCGAACCGCTGGTCGACTTCGCGTTGGGGCTGATGGCGGTCGCGGTCGGCAGTCATTTGAACTTTCGCCGCCTTGCGGTCGCTCGACGTCGGCTAACGCTGCTGCTGCTGTTCGAAGCGACGATCACGCCTTTGTTTGTCTTCAGCTTGCTGATGCTGTTTACAGACATCACGTCGACGGCTGCATTGCTGCTGGCCACCGTAGCGATCTCAACTGCACCAGCCACCGTGTTGGCTATTGTGAAAGAAACAGCGTCGAAGGGCGCGTTTGTGACAACTCTTGTTGCGGCGGTCGCGCTGAACAACCTGGCGTGCATCATCCTGTTCGAACTCGCGCGAACCGCCGCGCTTGCGTCTCAGAGGGCGGCCGTCTTAACGCCCGACATTGCCGCGCGAGCTGATATGTCGCATCCCTTTATCAGTGTAGCTTTCAGTCTGCTGCTGGGCTTCACGATTGGGGTGCTTCTGATTTTAGCCACCATGCGAATTGTGCGCACGGATCGACTTTCTGTGATGTCGCTGATCGCAATTTTGTTAACGACTGGTCTGACCGAAGAACTGGGGCTGTCGGTGTTGCTGGCGTGTTTGTGCATGGGCGTGACTCTGGCAAACCTCACGCCCGACAAGGAAGAGATCGGGCACCGCGTGTTCGAAAGTTTTGAAACCGCAATCTTTGCCGTCTTCTTCACTGTAGCGGGGATGGAATTGAATTTTCAGTCGCTCGCGATTGGCGGTCTGCTGGCTGTGATTGCGTTTTGTGGACGGCTGGCCGGTAAAGTGACGGCTGGCTACCTTAGCATGAGGATCTCTGGTGCGACTCAGCGATTCCGACGCTGGATTGGACTGTCCCTGACGCCTCAGGCTGGTTTGGCCGTGGGGCTGATGTTGCTGGTGACGGACGACGCCGCCTTCGATGAAGAACTGCGTTCGCTATTCCTGACCGTCGTGTTGGCGATGGTGTTGCTAAACGAAATTGTCGGCCCGATTCTGACACGAATGAGTCTCAAGCGTTCCGGCGACTTCGGTCGGGATCGAGCTCGCGTGCTGGACTTTCTTTCCGAGCAGAACATCACAACAACGCTTGCCGGACCCGACAAGGAATCGGCCATTCGTCGACTTGTCGATATGACGGTCGGCCTTCACAAACTGTCCATCGACGCGGACACACTGTTCGACGCCGTGATGGACGCCGAAAACACTTCCTCAACCTGCGTCGGCGAAGGTCTTGCGTTACCACATGCAAGGCTTGACGTGGGTGACAAAATTATCGGAGCGATGGGAATTAGCCGTGAGGGCCTGGCGTTGGATAGCCCCGATCAACGGCCCGTGCATTGCATGGTTCTAATCATCACGCCGACCACAATGCCGGAACGACACCTCGAAGTGCTGCAGGCGCTGGCTGCATCTATTGGCCGCGATAGATCAATTCAACAACAACTGTATCACATCGATTCGCCCGCCCATGCCGACGAATTGATTCACCTGGATCAGCAGTTCGAAGATTGGAATTACTACTTGGATGACGGCGAGTAGCCGTCAGTTTGCGCCCCATTTCACAGATCAGGAAGACATGCATAATCGTCCGAAAGTTTTTGTAACTCGAAATATCCCGTCAGCCGGTCTCGCAAAAATTCAGGCGGCAACGACTTGCGAAGTGTGGCCGGAACGAATGCCGCCCTCACCGGACGTTCTGGCAGAAAAAGCCAGCGGGTGCGACGGCGTATTGACCCTGCTTAGCGATCGCATTGACGCGGATTTCTTTGACGCCGTGGGATCTCAATTGAAGGTCGTCAGCAACTTCGCTGTTGGCTACAACAACATCGACGTTGCCGAAGCAACCAAACGCGGCATCGTCGTCGGCAATACGCCGGATGTCCTGACGGATGCGACCGCAGACATTGCCGTGGCCCTGATGCTGGCTGCCGGCCGCTGTCTTCGTGAAGGGTTGGAAAACGTTGTGCGGAAAGAATGGCAAACGTGGGAGCCCATGGAATTTATCGGGCAGGACTTGAGCGGCAAAACGCTGGGAATTGTCGGCATGGGCCGGATCGGACACGCAACTGCGAAACGCTGCCATTTCGGTTGGGGGATGAACGTGATCTACACGTCGCGGAGTGACAAACCGGAGTCCGACTCCGAGTTGGGGGCAAGTCGAGTGACCTTCGAACAACTTTTGGCGGACAGTGATTTCATTTCCGTGCACACGGATCTGAATCCGGAAACATCAAAGATGTTTGATTCCGCTGCATTCAGTGGCATGAAGTCCAACGCTGTGTTTGTGAACACTGCTCGAGGCGGAGTTGTGGATCAGGATGCTTTGCAGAAAGCGTTGACGAATGGTGAGATCTTCGCGGCCGGTTTGGATGTGACGGAACCGGAACCGCTGCCCGACGACAGTCCGCTGCGTGACCTGCCAAACTGCTTCATCCTGCCCCACATCGGCAGCGGCACGGTTAAGAGTCGCGATGCGATGGCGGAGATCGCTGCCGATAACCTGCTGGCCGGGCTGGAAGGCAAGCCGCTGCGGCATCAGGTGACCGCGTGATGTGCCCGATGACGACTTCGATGCGACACAATTTGATGCGACACGACCGGTCGAGAAGCCTGCTGCTGGTCGCCGCCGTGCTGCTGTTCAGTGGCTGCGGGGCGGAAGATTCGTCCCGCGTTGCTGGTACGGACGATCTGGCCAATGGCAGCGAATCGATCACCGTCGTGGCGACCAGCTACCCTGTGTTCGTTATGGCTTCGGAAATCGTGGGTGATGAGTGCGAAGTTGTTTTTCCTGCCGCCGACGCAACGTCACCTCAGGCATGGAAGACGTCGGCAAAAGACATCAGCGTCCTTCAGTCGGCCGACCTGATTCTGTTAAACGGAGCCGGTTATGAAGCGTGGGCTCAGCAGGTCAGCCTGCCGCGTTCAAGAACGGTCGAAACATCTGCCGCGTACGAATCGAAACTAAAGCGTGTGCAGGATTCGGTTTCGCATCAGCATGGTCCAGCCGGAGAAAACACGGGCGGAGACCTGCTGTGGGCCACATGGTTGGACCCACAACTCGCCACTTTGCAGCTAAAGGCAATTGAGGGGGCACTGTCGAAGGTTGTTCCCGATCAACGTGCCGCGTTCGCCGCGCGCGGTCAGACGATTGCCGACCGACTTGCGAAGCTCGACCAGCAGATCGAGCAACTCGCCGCAGCAACAGCCGAAAAAGAAATGGTCGTGTTGAGCGTGGGCTCTGAATTCGAATACCTGACGGCCAGACTGGGCTGGAGCGTTCGCTGGTTGCCGGAGAGTGTCGATTCCGCTCGGCTGAATGAGACATTGGTGGATTTTGCAGATGCCGAGTCAGCTTCCAAACTCAACATCCTTCTGCATACTTCCAGCCTGATTTCGCCGTTACGCGAAGCCGCCGCTGAGCACGGGTTTCGGGCGGTGGAGATTGACCAGTGCGATCAGCCAATCGCCGAGCGGTCCGTGTGGGACAGGTTGCAGGGGAACATTGAGCGACTAAGCCACGCCGCAGGATCGTAGCCACGCCCTGCCGCTTCAGACGTACAGAAAAGGTAGTGGCTGAGCTCGGAATTCGTTAGAGTTCCGCCAGCCACGCCGCCTGATTTTTCCGGAGCACACTGAACTTGTCTCGTGAACTGCCGTATTCCGACGCACAACTCGAAGCGCTGGGGCTTGCGCGCGATCGGCTGGCGCGGCATATTGCGATCATCATGGACGGCAATGGGCGGTGGGCTCAACAGCGAGGAATGCCACGCATTGAAGGTCATCGACGCGGTGTGAATTCTGTGCGAGCCGTCGTGGAAGAATGCTCTCGATTGGGGCTCGAGCAACTGACGCTGTACTGCTTTTCCAGTGAAAACTGGAAGCGCCCCAAGCTGGAACTCAGCCTGTTAATGAGTCTGCTGCGGCGTTATCTGGTTGAAGAACGCAAGCGCATCAACGAGCAGGGGTTGCGGTTTCGAGTGATCGGCCGGACCGATGAACTCGACCCTGCCATCCAGAAAGAAATTCGAATCACAGAAGAATCGGCGGCGGAAAACGACGGCATGATGCTGTGCCTGGCCGTCAACTATGGTTCTCGCATGGAAATCACGGACGCCGTTCGAGCGATCGCAGAGAAGGTGCAGCAGGGCGAGATTCATCCGGACGAAATTTCGGAGCAGACGGTGGCCAGTCATCTGATGACCAGCGGCATGCCCGATCCGGACTTGCTGATTCGTACGGCCAACCAACTTCGCATCAGCAACTACCTTTTGTGGCAGATCAGCTATTCTGAAATCTGGATCACCGACTGCTTCTGGCCGGACTTTCGAGAAGAACAGCTGCATCAGGCGCTGAAGGATTTTGCCGCTCGAGACCGGCGGTTTGGTGGGTTGAATCCGTCCAGTGACCAGGCGGCGTCGAATAGCAGCTAGACGCCGGTTCGGATGTGGCTTTTTACATTCAGGAAAATTTGCAGAGCGACCTGCGGGAGCGTTTCCGAAGGGTAGCTCGAATGATCTGAGGCACTGGCCTCAATAGTCAAGGTAAGTGAAAATGCTGGGCTGGCGTCTGACGATTTCCGCCATTCTGATCCCAACACTGCTGCTGCTTTTCCGCTGGGATGCAAGCCTTGGCAAGGGAGCACCCGTGTTGCTGGTGATGGCGCTGTTGCTGACGATTCGCGGCAGTTACGAAATGTGCCACCTGCTGCAAACTCGAAATTTCCGACCGTCTTTCGAGGTCACGGCCGCATGCAACGTGACCGTACTTCTGGCGGCGTGGGCGCATGCAAGAATGACGGGCGTGCCGGACGGACGACTCGGTTTGCTGGTGTCTCTGGGACTAATTGCAGCTGCTCTGTTCGCCTCTTTGCTGGTGCTGTTGCTGCTGGAAGCCTGTCGGTACCGCAAGCCCGGCCAATCCATGGAATCACTGTCGGCCAATCTGTTGACCGTCGTCTATGCCGGCGGACTTCTGGCCGTGCTGGCTCAGTTTCGCTGGTTTCCAGGCGAGGCGCTCGGCTATTTCGCCATCGGATCCGTGATCATTTCCGTCAAGAGCGGCGACGTCATGGCCTACACGTTCGGTCGGTTGTGGGGCAAACGAAAAATGGTTCCGACACTCAGCCCCGGAAAAACATGGATGGGCGGTATGGGAGCCATCGTCGGAAGTTGCCTTGGCGCGTGGCTGTGGCTTTCTTTCGGCGGCCGGCTGTTCGCTGCAAGTCCCGTTGTCACGAGCCTTGAATGTGTCTTCGCGTACGGAGCCACCATGGGTGTCGTCGGCCTGATTGGTGACTTGTGCGAATCGCTGATCAAGCGCGATTGCGAAAAGAAGGATTCCGCCCAGTTGCTACCTGGCTTCGGCGGGCTGTTGGACCTGCTCGACAGCCCGCTTTTTGCCGCGCCAGTCGCTCTGGCCTGGTGGGCTTTGTGGCCACCGGCGATGTGAAGCGGCCGGATGCGTTGCGACGCTTGGAGAAAGTGATATCATGCTATCACTTTCTCCCAGAGGTAGGCTCATGACTGCTCAGATCATCGTCAGAAATGTACCGCCGCAGATTAAAGACTGGCTGGCCGAAGGTCGCAACGACGGAGTCAGCCAGAACGAGCGAATTCTTTCTGCGCTGGAGACCGCGTATCGGCAACGCCGGCAAGTTCGTCAGCCGAGTTTGTTTCCTGATGCAGATTGGATGCCGTCCGATCAGGGGGACATTGAACAGGATCCGCCTCTATTCAAATTTGTTGACCTGTTTGCCGGTATCGGCGGCATGCGTCTGGGCCTGACTGCGGTTGGCGGTGAATGCGTCTTTACGTGCGAACTTGATCGCTACTGTCGGAAAACGTATTCCGCCTGGTTTGGCGATAACGACATCGCGGAAGATATCACCAAGCTGAAAATTCGCGATATTCCGCAGCATGACGTGCTTGCGGCCGGTTTTCCGTGCCAGCCGTTTTCGCTCGCAGGTGTTTCCAAAAAGAATAGTCTCGGGCGCAATCACGGCTTCCTCGACAAGACCCAGGGCACGCTGTTTTTTCATCTCGCCAACATCATCGATGCAAAGAAGCCGCCGATTATATTGCTGGAAAACGTAAAGAACCTTCGGTCGCACGACAAAGGGAAAACTTGGAAGACGATTTATGATCGGCTTGATGAACTGGGCTATGAGGTCTTCGATAAGGTGATTGACGCGGCCGATTATGTGCCGCAACATCGCGAGCGAATCTTTATCGTAGGGTTTCGGCGTTCCGTGTTTACCAGCAACGTGAAGTTCCAGTTCCCCGCGCCGCCGTCCGGGCCGCGTCCGAGACTCGGCTCCATCCTGGAAGACAGCGTCGATGACAAATACACGCTCACCGACAACCTATGGAAATACCTCGTCGACTACGCAGAAAAGCACAGGCAGCGAGGGAACGGGTTCGGATACGGAATTGGAGACCGTGACGGCGTCAGTCGTACTTTGAGCGCACGGTACTACAAAGACGGCTCAGAAATCCTGATCGCTCAGGACGGCAAGAACCCGCGTCGCCTGACGCCGCGTGAATGTCGGGCGTTGATGGGCTTTCCCGATCACTTGGACATTCAAGTGTCTGATATGCAGGCCTACAAGCAATTCGGCAACGCTTTAGTGCCGAAGATTGTTGAGCACGTCGGTTCCGAGATCGTGAAGGTGATGAAATGGCAACTGCTTCGGAAAAGCAAGAGTGGCTGTTTGCTGAAGAAATAACCGCGTCTGCAGCTTGATCCCGCTAAACGAAATCGCGGCTGCCGCCATTCGTTGGCCCGTCAAAAGCCGCTTTGCCGCCGACCCGTCGGATGGGGAAAAGTTTGACTGTTTTTCCCGGAATTTGGGGCCGATGCTGTGCGTGCGGCCCTGCCCCTTCGTGGTACTTTGATACCGTCGCGATATGATGGGGCTCAGGGACGTTCGAGGCGTTGCTGACGCACAGCTTGCACGAAATGCGAGGGGAACTGATCTGCACTGCGGCGGTTTTCTTCTGTGTTTTCTGCGTCTTCCGTGGTCCCCCTCCCCTGCGACTCAATTGCACTGATTTTCTAACGGAGCTCCGATCCTCATGATCGACATCAATACGGACATCACCGAAGCACCGTCCGGCAATCGGCCGTTTGCTCATTTGCACTGTCACACGCACTTTAGTTTGCTGGACGGGGTCAACCGGATTCCGGAGCTGGTCAATCAGGTCAAAAAGCTGGGCATGAATTCGATTGCCATGACCGACCATGGCAACCTGGGCGGAGCCATGGAGTTCTACAACACGTGCAAGAAAGGCGACGTTAAACCCATCATCGGGTACGAAGCCTATGTTGCTCCGGGGCGGCGCACCGACCGCAGCGCGACTCGGCAAAAAGAGGCTCAGTCCCACTTAACGTTGCTGGCCATGAACCAGAAGGGTTTCGACAACCTGATCAAGATGGCGTCGACTGCGTACCTGGAAGGCTTCCACTACAAGCCGCGTATTGACAGGGAGCTTCTGGAAGAATTTAACGAAGGCATCATTTGCCTTTCCGGCTGCGCGTCTTCGGAACTTTCGAAGATGCTGCTGGCGGAAAAAAATGACGAAGCTAAACAGCTTTGCGAATGGTACACGCGAGTCTTCGGCGACCGTTTTTACATGGAAATCCAGGATGCGGGCTTTGAGATTCAGAAGCAGTGTCTGGAACTCACGGTCGATCTTGCCAACAAAATGGGCCTGCCTCTGGTTGCCACCAATGACGCTCACTATTTGACTCGGGACGACGCGAAAGTTCAGGACGTTTTGCTGTGCGTGAACACTCGCACAACCAAAGACGATCCGAACCGCATGAAGATGTCCAACGATGGCTTGTACATCTGCAGTCCGGAAGAAATGTATACGACGTTCAGCGGGCTGGAAGAAGCCGTATCGATGTCGCAGACCATCGCGGATCGAGTCGACATTGAACTGCACGACCGCAAGCTTTACCCCGTTTTCCGGCCGCCCGAAAACAAGACGGACATCGACTACCTGAAGGAACTCTGCAATGAACGCATGTATGAACGCTACGGCGACGAACTGACGGATGCTCATTGGGATCGGCTGAAGTACGAACTCAGCGTGATCGAAGAGAAAGGCTACGCCAGTTACTTTTTGATCGTGTGGGACTTTGTTGAGTTCGCTCGGAAGAATGGCATTCCCTGCGGTGCCCGAGGTTCCGCGTGCGGTGCCATCGTCGCGTTTCTGCTGCGTCTGGGCGATGTGTGTCCTTTGAAGTACGACCTGCTGTTCGAACGATTTCTGGACCCCAGCCGTAACGAACCGCCCGATATCGATATCGACTTCTGCCGCGATCGTCGTCAGATGGTGATCGACTACACCAAAGAGACGTACGGCGAAATGAACGTCGCCCAGATCGGCACGTACGGCACGCTAAAGGCCAAGAATGCCATCCGCGATGTTGGCCGAGCCCTCAACGTGCCGCTGCCGCGCGTGAATGAGCTGGCGAAGATGATTCCTGATGAGCTGAACATCAAGCTGAAAGACGCTCTGGAAAAAAGTCCCGACCTGAAAGCTGCGTACGATGGCGATCCGGTGGCTCAGGAACTGCTTGACTATGCCATTTCCGTAGAGGGGCTGGCTCGCAGTATGGGGACTCACGCAGCGGGCGTTGTTGTGGCCGATGTGCCGCTGGATACGGTCGTTCCTCTGCAGAAGATTACCGGCAAGAAGGACATTATCACTCAGTGGGACGGCCCGACGATCGAAGACATCGGCCTGCTGAAGATGGACTTTTTGGGTCTGAGAAACCTGACCATTCTGGACAAAGCTGTAAAGAACGTGCAGCGGAGTCACCCGGACTTTACGTTGCAGTATGTTCAGGAGCACCTGGAGGACAAGAAGACGTTCGCGTTGCTGCAACGCGGCGAAACCAAGGGCGTGTTTCAGTTGGAGTCTGGCGGGATGCGAGACCTGCTGACCAAGATGAAGCCCGACTGTTTTGAAGACATCATCGCGACGTCTGCGTTGTATCGTCCCGGCCCGCTGGAAGGCGGAATGGTGATGGAATACGTCGACGTGAAAAACGGTCGTAAGCAGCCGCGTAAGGTGCATCCAGTAGTCGACGAGGTTTTGGAAGAAACCTACGGCGTGATGGTGTACCAGGAACAGGTCATGCGGATTCTAAACCGCGTCGGCAACGTCGAACTGGCCAGTGCGTACAAATGTATTAAGGCCATCAGTAAGAAGAAACAGTCGATCATCGACAGTTTCCATGGCGAATACATTGCGGGTGCCGAAGCCAACGGCATTTCTACAAAACTGGCCGACGAATTGTGGAACCTGATCGTTGCCTTCGCTGGGTACGGTTTCAATAAATCGCATTCCACGGCCTACGGTTTGATCGCTTACGAAACCGCATATCTGAAGGCTCACTATCCGGTCGAGTTTATGGCGGCACTGCTAAGCTGCGGGATGGAAAGCAGCGAACGCATTGCGGAGCACGTCGACGATTCGCGACGCCAGAACATCGAAGTGTTGCCTCCGGATGTGAATACGTCGGAAGTGGAGTTCGCTGTTGTTGGCGACAAAATTTCGTTTGGTATGGGGGCCATCAAAGGCGTGGGCGAAGCCGCCTTGGAAGCGATGGTTGCCGAACGCCAGGAGAACGGTCCGTTCCGAGACATCTTTGATCTTGCAGAACGAGTCGATCCGAAAGCACTGAATAAGTCGGCGTTGGAAGTGCTGATCAAAGTCGGTGCGTTGGATAACCTGCCTGGCAATCGAGCTCAGCAGTTAGAAGTGGTTGAACGAGCGGTCCAGTCGGCCGTGCAGAAGGCCAAAGACAAGGCCAGCGGTCAGATGAACCTGTTTGGCGGCGATGACGACGAAGAGGAAGTCGGTGCCGACGGCGAAGTCGTCATCAATCTGCCGGACGTTCCCGACTGGCCGAAGCCTCAGAAACTGCAGGCCGAAAAAGACTGTCTTGGATTCTACCTGACGTCGCACCCACTGGCTCAGCATTCCAAACGCATCAGCAGGTACGCTCAAACGACAAACAAGCAGCTCGCCGACATGGACGACGGAGCGATTGTGACGATCGCCGGCATGGTCGGTTCGATCAAGATTGCGACAGCGAAAAAGACCAACGCGAACGGCCAGAATAAGTATGCCAACTTCGACCTTGAAGACGCGACGGGCATCATTCGCTGCATTGCGTGGCCGTCGGATTACGATCGGTTTAAAGAACTGATCAAGCCGGAAAATATCGTAATCGTGCAGGGGAAGGTGGATCGTCGTGGGCGAGAGCCCAACATCGTGGCGAATCGCATCATGACGCTCGATCAGGCGGATAAAGAGTTCACAACTCAGGTTGCGATTAAGTTCGATCGCGGACTGCATTCGCTGGACGATGTGGAGAACGTGCGAAAAGTTCTGGGGCGGTTTCCCGGCGCCACCGATGTGATTCTGGTGGTCGATAGCGTTGATTCAGGGGCGGAAGCTGCAAATGGAAGCAGCAATAGCTCGACACTGGAAACTCAGACCGCAGAGGGCGGCACGGCGGTTGCTGAAGCTGACACAGCCACGGCGACCGATGCTTCCAATCGCATTCGCTACATTCTGACCACAGGCAAAGATTGCCAGGTGACCGTGGGGCCGGAATTCCAGCAGGCGTTGAAAGATGCCATCGGTGAGGACTTCTACGAACTGAAGGCCGGTAAGTCGTCCAACGGTGGCGGCGGTTCTACGGGGCGTTGACGAAGCGACGCCGACAATACAAACTAGCGTCAAGCATCGAAGTTGTTGGAATACTCTGACCTCATGGAGGTGAGTGATGGCGAAGTCGCAAGTGAAGCGAAAAAAACAGCTCGAAAAGAAAAAGCGTAAGCGCAACGAAAAGCACCGCCAGGTCACGCGTCTCAAGAATGCGTCTCCGGCGGAGCTTCTGAAGCGACATGCGAAGGCACCAATTCTGGACTGTTACGTCGGCGACGCTCTGGAAGCGGAGGGGCTGGGGTATGTTGTCATTAGTCGGCAACTGGCGTCTGGCGAAGTCGCCTTTGCCGCGTTTCTGATCGACAGGTACTGCATGGGGGCCAAGGATGCGTTCGGTGACATCGTGACCCGCAGCCAATGCCGCGAGCAGATTGAAAAGATGCAGGAAATGGGGCTGCGCCCGATCGACGCCGAGTCAGCTCGCCGCGTGATTGAAGACAGCGTCAACTACGCGAAGAGTCTGGGGCTTAACCCGCACCGCGACTATCACACTGCCAGGCTAATTTTTGGAGACCTTGATCCGGCGGCAGCACGAGAGACCTTCGAAATGGGTGTGGACGGAAAGCCGCGATTTGTCAACGGCCCGTATCAATCGGCCGAAGAGTGTCAAATGATCATCAGCCGGCTGGAACAAAGCTGCGGTCCGGATGGGTACGATACTGTGATGAGTTTCGGCGGACTCGGCGGCGACGTATCGAACCTCAGCGATATCGGGGAACTCGGATTCGCAGATGATTTCGATGAGCACAACTTCGACGAAGATGAAGTAGAGCTCGACGATGAAGAGGCGCCGAGTGTCCGTGTGATCGAGAACGATGAGGCTCGGTAGTGCGAAGCGTTCGTTGGGCTCGACGATAACGGCGAGACGGCACTGAAGCAGCTCGCCGCTGACGTTGGGGCCAACGGTTCAAGTCCGATTGTCTGGGTGAGAAGCTATGAAACTCTGTCTTGTCTGTCCGGCCGTCTTCGCAATTCTGTTGCTTTCACACGCCGGCATCCATGCTCAGGAAATTCCGGACTATGACCTCGGCGGGGCGAGCAAGCCGAAGCCGGATATGTCGTTTCGGAAGGAAGACCAGTACAAGCGAGTCCACCAATCAGCGCTGCGGTTCATTCTGCGAGGGGAACTCGACAAGACCGAAGCCTTCCTGGATCAGTACCTCGCCGCACATCCGGGCGATGCGGAGACGCTGTACATGCTCGGCATTTTGCACGGGCAGCGAGACAACATCGCAAAGGCCGAAGACTTCATGAAACGGGCACTGGCGGCAGGGCTGCCGGAAGGAAGGTTGATCGCGGGGCCTCGCGAAGTGATGAAAACGTTGCGCGACACGGATCTGTTCGAACGGTTGATAGAAAAGCACCGCGGGCGCTCGTTTCGCCGGATCGTGCATGGGCCGATGGTGGGAAACGTGACGGACACGAGTGCCTCTTTTTGGGTGCGAACGGCCGATCCTTCCGAAGTCGTGGTCCACGTGCGTGAGATTCTGCCCGTCGATCAGGGCGGTCTGGCGCCGGACGGCCCGCGGAGTTCCACTGCGGTCGCGACCGCGGATGAAGACTTCACTGCCGTCGCGGAAGTCACAGGTCTTAAGCCGAACACGGAATATAACTACGCGATCAGTATCGACGGCGAGCCTGCCGCGTTCGCGATGAAGCGACATCGGTTTCGGACGTTCGCACCGCAGGGCGAAGCATCAAAGTTCAAAATCGCATTCGGCGGCGGAGCGGGCTACGTTCCTGAAAACGAACGCATGTGGGATACGATCGGCAGCTTCGATCCTCGCGCGATTCTGCTGTTGGGCGACAACGTCTACATCGACGATCCGGAATCCGTCGTGATGCAGCAATACACCTATCAGCGTCGTCAGTCGCGGCCCGAATGGCGGAAACTGACGGCTCGAACGCCCGTCTTCACCATCTGGGACGATCACGACTTCAGCACCAACGATAGCTGGGGTGGAGCGGACATCGACGTACCGTTCTGGAAAAAGGACTGGGTGTTTCCCATCTTCCGCCAGAATTGGGCCAACCCCGGTTACGGTGGCGGAGATGCTCAGCCCGGCTGCTGGTACAGCTTCCAAATCGGCGATGTCGATTTCATCATGCTCGACTGCCGCTACTACCGCACCGCGCCGAAGGGCAAGGACCGGTCGATGCTCGGTGCGGTGCAGAAGAAGTGGCTGAAGGAACAACTGGCGGATGCGAAGGGCACGTTTAAGTTTCTGTGTTCGTCAGTGCCGTGGGATTTTCGCACCAAAGGCGACAGCAAGGATACGTGGAACGGCTACAAGCAGGAACACGAAGAGATCCTGACCTTCATCGAAGATCAGAAGATCGAAGGCGTGTTGCTGATGTCGGCGGATCGGCATCGGTCTGACTGTTGGAAGATCGAACGCGAAAACGGTTATGGTCTGTACGAATTCAACTCGTCGCGGCTGACCAATCAGCACGTGCACCCGACCATGGAAAAAGCTGGAGCGATCTTTAGCTATAACAAACTGCAGTCGTTCGGTCTGGTGACGTTTGATACCACGGTTGACGATCCGCAGGTGAAGTATGAAGTCGTCAACATCAATGGCGAGAAGCCTCATTCCATCACTGTGAAACGTAGCGAACTGGCCTTCGATTGATTCAACCGTCGTTCGTGTTTTGACGTTCGTGGCGGTTTGCTTCGGCACTGATTGTCACGCGGCAGCGTTCGCCCGAAATGATTTCGCATCGCGCCGCCACAGCCAAACGAACACTCCACTGAAAACGATCGCGGACCACTGGTAGGCGGTCAGGCCGCCCACCACTTCGGCTTCCGGGCGGATGAATTCGGTAAAGAATCGGTAGCCGAAATAGGTCAGGAAATACAGCTTAATCAGCTGCCCTTTCAACAGGCCACGTCGAATCATCCACGCGGCGACGAACGCAGCGGTTAGGTGGAAAGCGGATTCGTACAACTGAGTCGGGTGCCGCGCTAGTTGATCGATGTTCGGAAAGGTGACGGCCCATGGCACAGAAGTCGGCGTTCCGTAGCAACAGCCTCCACAAAAACAGGCAAGGCGTCCAATCGCAATCGACGCGGCAATCGGCACGACGAAAGTGTCTCCCGTTTTGATTTTAAGACCGATGCTGTGCTTGGCCCATTCGACACCCGCGTAGCCGCCTACCATGCCGAACAGAATCGTCTTGCCGCCGATCAAAATTCCATCGGCGGCATGGAAGCCCGGAAGACCAGGCATCAGAAACGGCAGTTTTGCTGTCAGGATCGCAGCCGTGAATGCGCACAGGCCGATCCAGCATTTTGCGAACGTATCGATCGGCAGTGACGCCTTGTAGCGGCGACTCAGAAACGCTCCGGTGCCGACCGCCACCAGCATGACCAGCGGATAAAGGTGTGGCAGAGTTCCGCCCATTGTAGCATTTTACTTTTTTGTTCTGGCCGGTTTGGGCTCGTGGGAAACAGACGCCATAGTTCGAACCGGATGCTCCGCGGCCACCAGTTAGCGAAATTCGCTGTAGCACGTGGCTTCGACGGCGGTCGTTAGCGGCGGCAGCGGAACGTGTCCATCGCGGTAAAGAACGTTGTAGGCCGAAAACGGAATCAGGTGTCCCGACGGCAGAATGAAATGAACACACGACTTCATCAGTTGCCGAACATCAAAGTTGTAGGCGTCCATGAACGATGTCGTCGTGATGCGAAACATGTCGCTGGGGTTCAACTGCTGAGTCATCGCTTTAACAAAGAACTGCTGCGCCAGTTCCTGCACGTCTTTGGACGACGCCTCCAGAACTTCCAGAATCCGCTGACCCTCGTCTGATCGCTCGCCATTCACCGCTTTACCGTCCCCACACCCGCCCGCTCCGGATGGTTGTCGCGACAGGTATTCGGCGATCAATTCCTGAGCCCGCTGACGGTTAAAGGTGATCCGACCCGACAGCAGGTCCAGATGATTTTCCAGATCGACAAACCGAGCCAGCGGCAGCATTCGTTCGCCGTCACGGAATGCATAGGCCAGCGTGTGAGCGTTCGGGTGAGCACATGGGAGCGGCGAGAAATCGGTCTCACGCCAGACGTCGTCCGTTTGGCGAACGATGCCTTGGATGATTTCGGGAAACGTGATTCGCTGTTCGAGTTCCTCAGGCAAAACATAGCGGCCGGAATAGGTTGCGGGCTGAAAGCTGACTCCTGTGACCCACGGCCGCTGCATTCCGAACGATACGATCTGACCTAGTTCCTGATCGTTCACACCTGGCTGGACGGTGCAAACCAGAATCGTGTTCAGTCCGGCTTCCCCGAGTCGTTCGACGGCCCGCAATTTTGTTTCCAGCAACGATTCGCCACGCAGGATTTCGTAGCCGCTGTCGCTGAAGCCGTCAAACTGCAAATAGATTTCTGTCCGGTGTTTTAGCGATGCCACCTTGTCGAGAAACGCATCATCCTTCGCCAGCCGCACGCCGTTGGTATTTATCATCACAATATCGATTGGCTGCTCACAGGCATATTGATGAATGTGGTGGAATTCCGGATGCACGGTGGGTTCGCCGCCGGATAGCTGCAGAATTTCCGGCTGACCTTCGACTTCCACCAGCCGGTCGATGGCCGCTTTAAATTCGTCAAACGTCAGATGCTTTCCGCCGGGGCCACTCACCGCGAAGCACATCGGACATTCCAGATTGCAGTTCGACGTAATCTCCAGCAGCCCGATGCAAGTGTGTTGTTCGTGTTCGGTGCAGAGTCCACAATCGTACGGACAGCCACGATCCGGGTCCGCTCCGAAGCTCACCGGCACCTTGCCCGGCAGACTGTAGCTGTTGCGATCAAACCAGTTCACATCGCCGCACACAAAGTCTTCGCGTTCACCATGCACGGGGCAGCGTTTGCGAAAGTAAACTCGCCCGTTCCGCGACACGATCTTCGCTGGAACCAACGCCAGGCAATCCGGGCATAGGCTCTGAGTCGTGCCGAGAAACGTGTAGTCGTGGTATGTAATCATTGGTTATTTCTTTGCCTTGAGCGAGCCGCAGCTTTGAATGCCGTATCGGAAACTGTTTCTTCTCGATAGCGCCATCGAAAGACCCGAACTGCTGCCACAATAGCCGCGATTGCGCATGCAATGAACGTAATTTGGAGCGCGGCAGTGTTTCCGTCACCAAATACGCCGATCGCCTGCAGAATAGGACCGACAACGAAGAGCGAACCCACGCAGGTAACAAAGAACGTGCCGCACGCAGCAATCAGTGACAAAATGAAGATACCGAATACTGTCGGACTTTCGTATGGATTTTGGGGCGTTTCAATCATCACTTTTGCTTCCGTCGTCCCGCTCCGTGAATCGCGCCGTCAAAGTACGTCTCACATACCGCGTTGCAAAAAAGGTGGCTGGGATTGGAAGGAGTATTCCTAGCGCTGCCAAGATGATGGAGGCCCATGCTGACTGGCTACGTCCCGCTGCGTATATGCCAATCATAACGCCGTAGCATGTCCCGAAGAAAGCGAATATACCAGCCGCGACCGACGCAAACCCGACCAGCATCATCGCGGCCGGCCCCGGCGTGTTCACGTCGGGAGTGTCGCGCGACTCGGGCGGCCGATACGGGTTCTGCGAGGCTTCGTCATTCACCCTGAACGTCCCTCATTCATCAGACGCCTGCGATGAGTCACCGTTCGCTGTGAAGGACTCCATCTGCGGTGGCGGTTCGGGATCAGACGTTGACCATCGTTTTTGAGACAGCCAGATGACCAGCGTTCCAACCCCAGCGGCCGTCACAATGCCGGACAGAAAGCCCATGCGAAGGCCGAATCCCGCTAAGACCGCGAAGCCCGTCAGGCCCACCAGAAAGGCGGCCATGAAAATTCCGCCCCACGTCCGGACCACTCGCCCACGATCGCCAGATCCTGCTGTGATGCGCGGGCCACGCGTAATTTTCAGGCCCAATCGCACGGTGAGGGCGAACGCCGCCAGCGCGAACACGCCGCAAAGGGGGATGACCCAGTCCGGGCCGAAATAGGCACCTCGCCTGGTGTCGACAACCATCAGGAACCCAACGCAACTGCAGAAGAACGCAATTGCCGACGCAATTATCGCCGCGACGACGACAACAAAAATCAGCAGTGGGCCCGGTGGCTGATACGCCAGGGGCTCCGTAGGCGACACCCCTTCGCCGGACATCACCGGTGGTAGATACGGATTCTCTTCCTGGTCAGTTGTCATGTCGCGTTACTCCGGCAGTTCTTCACCGCGAGTTTCTTTCGCCAGCAGCGTCACCACAACGCCGACTCCGAACAATGGAATCATATACGTTGAGGATTGAGTCGGCGTCCAGCTTAACAGTCCCGACGCCAGAATTGCCGCCGCCGAACCGATGCGACCGGCGTTGAAACAGAACCCGGTGCCTGTGCCTCGAAGTCGCGTCGGAAACAATTCCGGAAAGTAGACCGCGTAGCCGGCATGCATGCCCAACGTCAGAAAACCGAACACTGGCAGGAACAACATCAGCACCGCTCGAGAGTAGTCGCCGGGGGCCAGCACGTAGAACAACAAGATCGCGGAAATCAGGCCGCCCAGGTGGTAGAACACGAATGCTCCTTTGCGGCCGAGCACATCAGAAATGGAACCGAATAACACCAGACCCAGTCCGCCGCCGAGAACCATCGTCAGAAACATGCCGATCATTTCTTCTTGTTTGATGGTGTCCTTTTCGGCCTTCAGCGCTTCTGTTCGCTGACCTTTTTCGGCATCCGAAGCCGCCGCCCAATTGACATCGGCCAGACCAGCATCCACCAGGACCTGTTGTTCCGCGCGGCGTTTCAGAGTGTCTTTGCCGTAGATGTGGCAGCCCCAAAATGTGGTCAGGCCAATCGTTGCCAGTGCCACTGCGACGATCGTGTTCCGCAGGTAGGCCGTCTGAAACAAAGCGGACAGCGAACCTGTTTTCTGAGTCGCATCTGTTTTGGCTCGTTCCTGGGCCTGCACCCATTGATCAGGTTCTCGCAGTTTCCAGCGAATGAATACCGTCAGCAGCGCTGGGACGACGCCAATCAAAAATCCCAATCGCCACGTGTTGTCGCCCATCACTTGCCGACTGATGATGAAATAACCCACGGCCACGGCCATCAATGTTCCGAACACGCTGGATGCATGAAAGATCGAACCCATGACCGGGCGAGAACGTTTCGGCATCACTTCGGCCACCATCGCGCTGGCGACCGCCCATTCACCGCCGACTCCCATTGCCACCAGAAAACGCAGCGCGACCATTTGCCACGGAGCGTTCGCAAAGGCGGTTATGCATGTGAAGACGGAATAGAACAGGATGGTGTAGATCATCGTTTTGGAACGACCGATCTTGTCGCTGAGCATGCCGAACAGAATGCCGCCGAACGCTCCGCCCAACAGAAACGATGCCATCGCGTAGTTGTTCCACGATGCGATCGCTTTTTTGGTGGCATCGTCAATGTCTGCGGAACTGGTGCCCAGCAACTGCGGCATCGCGTCGTTCATGCTGGCGACGAACACTTGCCCTTCGAACACATCAAAGACCCAGCCGAGCGATGCGATCACCAAAACCAGCCACTGATAATTGCTGATGCCCTGGTTCCATTTCAGATTCGAAGGCTCAATATTCGATGGGGCGTCCGGAGCGGAATCGGGGCTGTCTGACGAGGCGTCGTGGCTCATGAAGGTTTCTCGACTGGAGGTTTCGGCAATGTCCAAGCCGCAGTCTAAACGGCAGGCCGCCGAAATAGGAGCGAACCGAAATCTCAGGCCATGCCTTCCGTCGATTCCTTGCGATGATTCCGCAAAGCACTGCCACAGAACCGATTCGCCTCGTCACCGTGGTTGCACGCTAGCGGCTGTCGGTCGCTGAAGCGTTCCCGATGGCGTACAGCGTTTCGCGGCGCGACTGGCCTGCTCCGTCGGCGACTCGCAGGTAGATGCGGCTGTCGATCACGGTGGCCGTGGCGAAGGATTCGGTGCCGAGTTGGTTGCGAGCGACAGCTTCGAAGCGTTGCGGATTCGCTTTGAAGACGAACGTGGTTCCGCGTTCGTTGGACGCGTAGATCGTGTCGCCGACAAGCACCGGCGATGCCGACACGGGGCCTCGCAAACGTTCCTTCCACATTTCGCGGCCAGTCTTCGCGTGCCAGCAGAACGCGACGCCGCCATCGTCGACCGCGTACAGGTAATCGTTGTGAATCAGCATTGACTGCTCGTAGCACTTCACGCCGTTTTCCCACGGGATCTGGCCCGAGCCATCGGCTTTCACCGCGACGGTGACTTTGTCTGGAAACCCGCCGCTTCCGTACACTGTGTCTTCATCCCACACGACTGTACCGCCCGTTGCCATGGTCAGGCATGGCGTGGCCCACAAAGGCTTGCCGGTTTCCGGATCGTAAGAGGCGATCTGATCGCAACCGCCCAGCAATAGCTGCAGTCGGTTGGACACATTGGCGACGATCGGCGAGCCCCAGTTTAGCTTCTTGGGTCGCTGCTGCTGCCACACGACATTGCCGGTTTTCGTGTCCAGTGATTTAAGCCATCCTTCGGTGTCACAGTCTGCTGCGATGATCAGCGTGTCATTGTGCAGGGTCGGCGACGCGGCGTATCCGTACTTGTATTTTTCGGGAGCAAAACGGCCCACGTCCTTCGTCCAGACGATCTTTCCGGACATGTCCAATGCGACGGCCTGGATCTTGTAGTGATGGTTGAAGGTGGCGTAGATTTGCTTCCCATCGCTGCAGGCGGTGGATGATGCATGAGTGTTCTTGGTATGGATCTTCGGGAATCCGCCTGTGCTCACGACGGTGCCCCACAACCGCTTTCCGGTTGCTCTATCAAACGCGAACACGCCTTGCTGCTGATTCTGCTCGTCCGCACTTGTCAGGATGATCAAATCACCGATCACCGTGGGAGACGAGTGCCCTCGCCCGGGAACCTCAACCTTCCAAACGACGTTCTGCGTTTTGTTCCATTCTGTCGGCACGCTTTGGCCCGCCGGGGCGACATGGTTGCCGTTCGGTCCTCGCCATTTCGCCCAGTCAGCAGCCATGCTGGCGGACGGAAGAACCAGAAAGCCGATGGCGGCAAGAAGAAAAATTCGCATGACGTTAAAGCTTCAATTCGATTGCAATGAACAATAGCCATCACGCGCGGTCGAACGCGCGCCTACCGATTTCAGAGTGTCGTGCGTGCGTCGGCCGAGTCAAGTCACGAACCGGTTCGCAACTCATTCCGGATGACGGCTAACATGCTCGATCGCTGAAGTCGCCGGATCGATCTTTGAAGGCAGCCATCCTTTGCGCCGTTGTGAGCTGCAGCCAATGTCTTCGTCTGGTCAAAAAGTGTGATCGGGCATTCGACGGCGAGATTCTTGGAGTTCACGGTACAAACGCAGCCTGTGTTCGTGAATAATCAATCATGGTTGCGATTCACGCCAGCAATGCCGTTTCGAAGTTTAATGGCCTGTTGCGTGAGGGAAAAACTTCAGGTTCTCAGGGGTTTATTGCGAATCCCCGACTCTCTGAGGGTTTTTTTTCGCAGTTCACAATGTCAGAATGCCGACCGAATAGACAGCCTTACCGGCAAACCCGCCCTAATCTCGCAGATTGCAATCGGAGCTACCCGCATGTCAGTTGCTGACCCTCCTGATTCCGCTGAAAGTCGTCACAAAGAATCCGTCGACACTGTTGTAATTCGCTTCTGCGGCGACAGCGGCGATGGCATGCAATTAGCCGGAACGCAGTTTACAAACGTGTCTGCTGTCTTCGGCAACGACGTAAGCACGCTGCCCGACTTCCCGGCCGAGATTCGAGCTCCCGCCGGGACAATCGCGGGTGTCAGCGGTTTTCAGATCTGCTTTTCCAGTCGCGATATCTACACGCCTGGCGATGAAGTCGACACGCTTGTGGCGATGAACCCGGCAGCGTTGAAGTCTAATATTGGTGATCTAAAACGTGGCGGCACGCTGATCGTCAACGAAGATGCCTTCGAAAAGTCGAATCTGCAAAAGGCGGGTTACGACAAGAATCCGCTGGATGGCGACGAAGAACTGGCCGCCTTTCGCGTCCACAAGGTGCCTATGACGCGACTGACTCGCGATTCGGTCGAAGGTCTGGGGCTGTCGCAGCGAGAAGCCGATCGCTGCAAGAACTTCTTTGCATTGGGCCTCGTCTACTGGCTGTACGATCGCGATCCGAAGCCGACTGAAGATTGGGTAACCGCGAAGTTCGGCCGAAAGCCTGAGATTGCCGAAGCGAACCTGCGTGCTCTGAAAGGCGGATCGAACTTTGGTTTCTCAACCGAAGCATTCACCGTTCACTACGAAGTTCCGCCAGCGAAACTGGCACCAGGCAAGTATCGCAAGATCACTGGCAACGAAGCTTTGGCGATGGGCATCGCGACTGCGGCAAGGTTGTCCAACACCGAAGTAGTGTTTTCCGGCTACCCAATTACACCTGCCAGCGACATTCTGCACGACCTTTCCAAGTTTAAGCACTTCGGCGTCACCACGTTTCAGGCCGAAGATGAAATCGCTGCGATGTCCGCGACCGTGGGCGCAGCCTTTGGCGGCCAGATGGCCATCACCGCGAGCAGTGGTCCGGGGATTTGCCTGAAGGGTGAAGCCATGGGGCTGGGGATGATCACGGAACTGCCGATGGTCATCATCGACGTTCAACGTGGTGGCCCGAGTACCGGGTTGCCGACGAAGACTGAGCAGTCCGATCTGCTGCTGGCGCTGTTCGGCCGAAACGGTGAATCACCGATGCCCATTATTGCCGCTCAAACACCGGGCGACTGTTTCTGGGCTATTCAGGACGCATTGCGAATGGCAGTGGAGTTCATGACGCCCGTGATTTTGCTGTCTGATGGATACATCGCTAACGGAGCAGAACCCTGGCCCGTTCCAAAGGTGGAAGACGTCAAGCCGATCATTGTCGACCGACCGACGGAACATAACTCCGACGAAGGCTACATGCCGTACCTTCGCGATGAGCGATTGGTGCGACCATGGGCGAAGCCCGGCACGCCTGGCCTGGAACATCGACTCGGCGGGCTTGAAAAACGAGACGTCACGGGCAACGTTGAATACAGTCCGTCAAACCATCAACACATGTCGGATACGCGAGCCCGAAAGATCGCGGGCATTGCGGAGTTTATTCCGGAGCAGGAAGTTGATGGCGAGGAAGCCGGTGATCTGCTTGTTCTGAGTTGGGGCGGAACTTACGGTTCGGTGCGAACCGCCGTTCGACAGGCTCAACAGGACGGCAAGGCTGTGACTCACGCTCACCTGCGTTACCTGAATCCGTTTCCTCGCAACCTTGGCAAACTTATCGGCAGCTTCAAGAAGGTGCTGATTCCGGAACTGAACCTCGGCCAGCTTTCCCTGGTCATCCGTTCCACGTACCTGGTGGATGCCGTGTCGTTCAACAAGATTCAGGGCAAGCCGTTTAAGGTCGTTGAAATCTACAATAAGATCAACGAGGTTTTGAAGGGCTAGCAAGTCGCGTGTCACTTGGGATTGTGCGATCACTCGAAGGTCAACACACATTCCACGATCCATCCAAAATATCAGCTCACACCCGCGTCGAACAGGTGTGAGCTAACCCGCAAAGGATGATTCCAATGTCAACATTACTGCCTCAGCTTACAGCTAAAGACTTCGCCAGCGATCAGGAAATTCGCTGGTGTCCGCGCTGCGGCGACTATTCAATTCTGGCTCAGATGAAAAAGGTCCTGCCGGAGTTGGGGTTGCCGAAGGAGCAGTTCTGCTTTGTGTCCGGCATCGGCTGTTCCAGTCGCTTTCCGTACTACATGGACACTTACGGCTTTCACAGTATTCATGGGCGAGCCCCCGCTGTGGCGACCGGAGTGAAGCTCTCGAATCCAGATTTGCAGGTGTGGGTGATCACCGGTGACGGCGATGCTCTATCGATCGGCGGCAATCACCTGATGCACGCGATTCGGCGTAACCTGGACATCAATATTATTCTGTTCAACAACCAGATCTACGGTCTGACAAAGGGACAGTACTCGCCCACCAGCCCGCTGGGTGCAAAAACGAAAAGCACTCCGTACGGATCGCTGGATAATCCGCTGAATCCATTATCAGTGGCGATCGGATGCGAAGCCAGCTTCGTCGCTCGGTCCGTCGATGTGGACACCAAGCACCTCGCAGATACGCTCCGCCGCGCGGCCAACCACAAAGGCACGTCGTTTGTGGAAGTTTACCAGGACTGCAACGTCTTCAATTCCGGAGCGTTCTATTACGCGTCCAAGAAAGGCGAAAAGGAAGAGAACATCGTCTACCTAGAACACGGCAAGCCGCTGATTTTTGGCAAGGAAAAGGACAAAGGAGTCCGCCTGAACGCTCACGGTCGTCCGGAAGTTGTTGAACTTAGCAGCGGCATCTCAGAAGACGATTTGCTGTTCCACGACGAGAAAGCGGAAGACCCCAGCTTGGCCTTCCTGCTGGCTCAAATGCGGCACCCACTGTTCCCGGAACCGCTCGGCGTGCTCCGAAACGTGTCTCGCCCGGTCTACGATGAAGAAGTTCGTAAGCAGGTCGATCACGCCAAAGAAACTCTTGGCGAAGGCGACCTCGAAAAGCTCTTCAACAGCGGCGATACATGGGTCGTGGAATAACGCTGGTGACAAGAACGCCCAACAGAAGCCCGGCTACCTCTGGATAGCCGGGCTTTTTTGTTTTTTGGTCTAACGAGTTACGCGGACCACCACGATCAGTTCGCGATCTTCTTCGTCTTCGCTGGGAAACAGTCCGACGGCTGACAGGCTGCCCGCCACAACCGGCTTATCAAACTCACACACGGCGCTGGTTTCCAGACCCTGATTGCCAAGCTGAAAACGATCCACG
The DNA here is from genome assembly GCF_001983935.1 of Fuerstiella marisgermanici. GTDB lineage: Bacteria > Planctomycetota > Planctomycetia > Planctomycetales > Planctomycetaceae > Fuerstiella > Fuerstiella marisgermanici. Next base: position 8,830,860 of record NZ_CP017641.1, read on the forward strand.
TCGTCGTCGCTGTTATGGGCCGGTTCAAAGTCCTTCATGGTGGTGATCGCCGTTTGCAGAGCGATCGTGACACCGTCACCCTGCCAGTCTTCCTGCAGTCGCGGCGTGACCTGAGCCATGATGCCGATGTTGAGCTGGTTCATGATCGGCTGAGTTCCCATCGCATTGTTGCCGACCACGGGAACTCGCCCGGCGATGAATGGCATGCGATGGCCGGAGCACAGATTGCCCGTCACTCGGTTTCGTCCCTTCAACGTGCCGTGGTAGCCTTCGACTGATTCACACAATTCGCTGAGTTCCGCAACGGCGTTTTTACTGTTGAGTGCTTTGTTCAGATTCCGTTGGGCACCCGCGTTCAGCGGCAGCCACCACAGCTCGATCGTCATCGGCTGGCCGCCAACCGTGCTGTCTGCAAGTTGTTTCAGGAACGCTTTGATGGCTGCGTGATTCTCTGCCGTCTGTTTCACCAGAAGTGAATTATTGACGGCGGTAATTGTTGCCTTGCCGCCATTGTCTTCCCATGAATCCGTATCCACGTGCTGAGTGATCAGGTCGAGGATCGCATCGTGCTGGTCGGTGGAATCGTAGACATCAGTCTGCTGAATCCCAAAGTTAACCGCCCCTCCGCCACCAAGACCACCGCCGCCGCCACCAAATTGCGGAGCCGTTGGGATGCTGAAGTAGCCCTGCCCTCCGCCGCCACCAAACTGCGGAGCTGTCGGGATACTTTGGAAGCCTCCTCCGCCGCCACCAAAGCCACCACCACCCAGCCCGCCCGCTCCAAATCCGCCAACCGGATGGGCCGTCGCGGCTGTCGTTGGCAAAACGCTGCGGAAAGGAAACTGCTGCGGCGGCATGACAAGTTCGCCCAATGCGTAAAACTGCAGAGTCATCTCCGGCTGAATGGCTGCCCGCTCCTGCGTCTCCTCCTGAGCGTCCACGGCTGAAGTGTCGCACAGCGTTACGAAAACGGACAGTGCGCAGATTGTGTAAAGGCAATGGCGGCGATGTTTCATGGCTCAGCTTTCGTTGGGTGGGGACTAAGGACTTGACCATGCTGGAAACGCACGTGCGAAATTTATTCCGGTGAATTCTCGACGATAATTCCGCTATCAGGCAGATCCAACTTAGCAATCCGGCTCAATGCCCTTTGATTCTTCGTCAGTGGTCAGTGGTCAGTGGTCAGTGGTCAGTGGTCAGTGGTCAGTGGTCAGTGGTCAGCAGTCAGTGGTCAGCAGTCAGCAGTCAGCAGTTAGATGCGTTGTGCCGCGTGCCGTCCAGTCGGTCTGATCAGCACGCACAAAAAGAATTGCCCGGACTTCTGCGACACTGAATCTGCAATAACGAGTGTGCATGTGCCGGCTGTGCTACAGGGGTACCTTCTGATCGCGTGACAATAATTCCGCAACATCGGCCGATTTTGGGATCTGTAATCGCCGATTTTTGGCAAAACAAATGTTCTTCCGGTAGCGAGCTTGTCGCATTTCGGCCTCTCCCCTATCGTCCGCAGATGCCACGTAACCGAGAGTGGCGGAATTGGCAGACGCGCTGGATTTAGGATCCTGTGCCGGTAACGGCGTGGGGGTTCGACTCCCCCCTCTCGGACATCAACGAAAAGGCCCGGAAAACCGTCTCTGACGACGTTTCCGGGCCTTTTTTCATGAGCCTGAGCAGACTTGAGAGATTGCGGAGCGGCTCGTTGTGAGTTGATTCGCGAAATTTCTATTCGAGGGACCGTTAGAGTTCGTCCCCCCATTTCTGCTGCTGCGGTGGCGCCCAACCAGCAGTTTAATTTTGGTTCTTCGCTCGTACCTTTCAGACTGTCGATTATCCTGCCAAGTAGCTTGCCGGTGGCAAAGACTGATTGAGTCTTATTGGGCACACGGTGAATTTCTGCTTGGAGAATTACGAACTGACGTGCTACGTGGAATCAGCTCCGGTTCGAGTGCAGAATTTTTGTGGCTTCGTCTTTCCTGCTTGATGCAGGGTTCGCCGAAGAGGATGGCGATACACAAAATAATTCCAACCTGTACATCGTCGTCCCACCAATATTGCTTGCAGGTGCTTAGAGAAGTTAATTGAACTGTCCGTTTTAGTTCCAGACTTTGCATTATGAATAAATACGCTCCGCCTGCTTTTCAATTGTCGGCTCGTCATCTTGAATCTGTGCGTGAAGCGGCCGGTCGGATTCAGGGGATGGTGCAGCGAACTCCCTGCTTTCTGAATGAACGGCTGAGCCAGCAGCTTGGCTGTTCGCTGTATGTCAAAGCGGAAAATCTACAACCGTGCGGAGCTTTTAAAGTCCGCGGAGCGACCAATGCTGTTTTTGCGGCCGCCCCTGATGTCATCGCGCGAGGCGTACTGACCCACTCGTCGGGCAACCATGCGGCCGCGATTGCTCGGGCCGCTTCACTTCGTGGTGTGCCCGCGTACATCGTGATGCCGGAGAATTCTGCGGCGGGCAAGATCGCCAACGTTCGAGCGTACGGAGTCGAACCTGTTTTCTGTGCCCCAACGGCGGACGCGCGGCAGGCTAAAGCAGACGAGCTGCTGGCCGAGACGGGCGCGTACTTTATTCATCCCTACAATCAGGCGGATGTCATTGCTGGGCAGGGTACGATGGGGCTGGAGATTCTGGAACAGGTGCCTGACGTCGATCTGATCGTTGTCCCGGTGGGCGGCGGTGGGATGATGTCCGGAATTCTGCTTGCGATCAAATCGTTGCGCCCGGAGGTTCAGGTCATTGGTGCTGAGCCTGAGTTCGCGGATGATGCCTATCGCAGCCTTCAATCGGGCAGAATCGAACCGCCGAATCGCTATGACACCATCGCCGACGGCTTGCGAACGCCACTCGGCGAACTGACATTTCCCATCATTCAGTCTTTAATGGATGACTTAACTTTGGTTAGTGAACAGGCCATCGTTGAGGCGACCGAAGAGCTTTCCTACGCTGCGAAACTGGTTCTGGAACCATCGGGCGGCGTTGCCTACGCAGCGGCAAGAAAAATTGCGAGTCGCCACGCAGGCAAAAACGTCGTTGTCATTGCGTGCGGCGGGAACGTCTAACGGCAATCGTTTCAGGAATCGCACTCCAAGGGATCAGTAGAATCTCGTACGCCTTTCAGTGGTGGTTGGCAGTGCAATCGCAATTCAGCCACTGTGTGGCGACGGTGCGAATTGTACGTCATGAGATGAATTCAGTTGCCTGATTGTCCTACAATCTGCCTGCGTACAACCTGCAGGGAAACGATGGGCAATGTCCGCTTCGCTGACGGCCCGGAACCAGTCACACTTCGACGCAGACTTCAACAGAAACCGGCAATGAATCCGATAGCACGATTTGCGGCAACAATCATATTTGTGCTCGTTAGCGGTGTGGACGCTATCGGCGACGAAAGCGGCTCACCCGTTCAACTGCGCGAAGTTAATCCGATTAAGGGCGCGCCGGAGTCACGAGTGATCGCGATCACTGGGGCGAGGTTGATCGACGGACACGGTGGAAGCCCAGTTGAGAACGCCTGCGTGATTGTGAAGGGAGACCAAATTATCTTTGCGGGCGCGCAGGCGGAAGCTCAGATTCCAACGGGTGCGATTCGATTTGATGCAGGCGGGAAGTCGCTGTTGCCCGGTCTGTTCGATTCTCACTTCCACTCGCAGGACACAGCCAAGCGGCCGATCGAATACGAACTCGACAACGGCATCACGTCGTTCCGAGATCCCGGGCACCCATTCAAGTTTTATCGCTGGCTAAACGGCAACGAATTGACCGTTCCACGCATCTTCCTTTGCGGCGGGCACCTGGACGCCGCTCCGCCTGCCTGGCCGGACCAGGCCGCCGTCATTGGAACAGCCAAACAAGCAACTGAGGCGGTTGATGCCCACGTCGCGCGGGGAGCTTCAGGGATCAAGATCTATATGCGATTGCCAGCTGAGCATATCGCCGCTGCATGTGCAGCAGCGGACCGACACGGCGTCCCCGTCACGGCTCACCTGGAACTAGTCAGGGCGGATGCGGCGATTGAGGCGGGTGTTGACGGGATCGAGCATATCACGTCGTTCGGAACAGCCTTGGCTGACCCAAAGCAGGCAGAAGTGTTCGAGCAAGTTGTCGGAAGTGATTCCAACGCGCGACGTGAATGGCGTCCTCGGTTATGGAGCGGTATTGAACTGGAGAACAATCCGCGGCTTCGACCGTTGCTGGATCAAATCGTCAAACAGGGCACTTTTGTCTCTCCCACGCTCGCGATTTTCGAGGCGCGAGTGGGAGAGAAGGAGGCAACCCCGGTGACCGCATCAGCATTCGCAAACATGCTCGACTTCGTTGGGCATTGTCATCGCCACGGGGCAAAGATCGTCGTCGGATCACACACTTCCGCGCCGTTCGCAGACAGGGGCAAAGCCTATCTTCGGGAAGTGGAGTTGATGGTCGAGGCGGGGATGACGCCGCTCGAAGTCATCACGGCTGCTACCAAGGTGAACAGTGAGTTCTTCGGCGCGCAAGATCGTCTGGGCACGGTTGCTGCCGGAAAAACGGCTGACCTCATTCTGATTGATGGCTTCCCTGACAAGAACATCAAAGACCTGGACAAAGTCACGCACGTGATGCTCGGCGGCAACTGGGTCAAAGGACAAGAGAACTAACGATCAGCGGTAGTGAACTGTCGCAGTCTTTGCGCAGGTAAACGTCGCACGGCTGTGAGCCGCTGGGCGCAGAGCGCGGGCTGCTTTCGAATGCATCACCTACAGCAGAGCTAACGGTTGATTCCTAACTGTGCAGGAATCGTCAGGAATGAATGGCGCGTCGTTCGACGGCCATGGCGGCCTCTTTGATGGCTTCGGCCAGGGTCGGGTGAGCGTGGCAACAGCGTGCGATGTCTTCGCTACTGGCTCCAAACTCCATTGCGACCGCCGCTTCCGCAATTAATTCGCCGGCGTGAGCTCCGATGATGTGTACGCCAAGCACGCGATCGCTTTCTGCGTCTGCGATGACCTTGACGAAGCCCTCCGTGTGTCCTGCCGCGCGAGCTCGACCATTGGCGGCAAACGAAAAGCGGCCGACCTTGATCTTGTGGCCGCGTTCCTTCAGAGCGTCTTCTGTTTCACCAACGGATGCGATTTCGGGTGCCGTATAGATGACGCCCGGAATGGTTCCGTAGTTGATGTGGCCGTGGCCCGTGGCAATCTTTTCGACGCAGGCGATGCCTTCTTCTTCGGCTTTATGAGCCAACATGGCTCCGCCGATGACGTCGCCAATCGCGTACACGCCAGACGCCGTCGTTTGATAGGACGAATTCACCTGGATGAAGCCGCGTTGATCAGTTCCAACGCCGGCACGCTTGAGACCAAGGTTATCCGTGCAGGGCCGCCGACCGACGGCGATAAGGACTCGATCACAACTAATTGCGTCACGGCCTTCGACTTCAATTAAGCATGTCTTGCCGTCGGAAGTGACCTTTTGAACCTTCGTGCCCAGCTGGAAGTCCATGCCCTGCTTCTGCAGGATTTTTTGAGCTTCCTTCGCCACCTGCGAGTCTGTGCCCGGCAGAATTCGAGGTAGATATTCCAAAACGGTGACCCGCGAACCTAAGCGCCGCCAGACGGTGCCCAGCTCCAGCCCAATGACGCCTGCACCGATAACAACAAGGTGCTCCGGAATATCGGGCCAGGCCAATGCTTCGGTACTGGTACCAATGCGATCGCCGTCCGGTTCCATACCGGGGAAGGAAGACGAAACACTGCCGGTGGCGATGAGGATATGTTTAGCTTTGAGTTGAACGGGTTCCGCATCGCCGGAAGCGACTTCAACTTTTCCTCCACCCAGCAGGCAACCGTGGCCGAAATGCCGGTCAATTTTGTGCTTCTTCAGCAGCCCCTGGATCCCGCCGTCCAGTTGAGCGACCACGCCATCTTTGTGAGCCATCATCTGCGGAAGATCAACTTTGACCTCGCCCGCAATCAGGCCTCGTTCCGCGAATGAATGTTGCGACTGTTCCAGCAGTTCGGTGGTTTCCAACAACGCCTTGCTGGGAATACAGCCGACTCGCAGGCATGTGCCGCCGAGTTTCTGTTCGCGTTCGATGACAGCGCACTTCAGGCCCAGTTGTGCACCGCGGATGGCGGCCACGTAGCCTCCGGGGCCTGCTCCGATAACAATTAGGTCGTAGGTTTCGGACATGTCAGACTTCCAAAACCAATCGCGCTGGATCTTCGATCACGTCTTTGATTCGCTTCAGAAACGTGACCGCTTCTTTGCCATCGACCACTCGATGATCGTAGGTGAGTGCAACATACATCATTGGGCGAATGACGACTTCGCCATTGACCGCAATGGGTCGGTCCACGATGCCGTGCATCCCCAGCACTCCGCTTTGAGGCGGATTGACGATGGGAGTCGAAAGCAGCGAACCGTAGACTCCGCCGTTGGTGACGGTAAAGGTGCCACCTTCCAGTTCATCAAGGCTGATCTGATTCTTCTGAGCTCTCGCCCCAAAGTCTCGGATGGCCTGTTCGATTTCGGCGAAGCTCATGTTTTCTGCGTTGCGCAAGACTGGCACGACCAGTCCTTTACCGCCGCCGACAGCGATGCCGACATCGCAGTAGTTGTGGTAAATCAGCTTGTTGCCGTCCATCTGAGCGTTGATCGCAGGGTATTCCTGCAACGCGTCGACGATGGCTTTTACAAAGAAGGACATGAAGCCCAGCTTGGTGCCGTATTTCTTTTCGAAGTCGTCTTTGTATTGCTGCCGCATTTCTTTGACGGCCAACATGTCGATCTCGTTGAAGGTCGTCAGCAGCGCGGCCGTTTGCTGAGCGTTGACCAATCGTGATGCGATCGTTTGCCGAATGGGACTCATCGGGACCGACTTGGTCTCGCGTGAACCCGTCATTGGCTTCGGTCCGCCGCCGCTTTGAACATGGCGAGCGACGTCTTCTTTGAGGACACGGCCGCTCGGCCCGCTGCCTGCGACTGATCCGGCGGGAAGGTTGGCTTCTTCCATTGCTCGTTCGGCTGCCGGCATGACATGTCCGCCGCCTGATGCTTTCGCGTCCGGGACAGCTGCTGCTTTGCTGGCGGCAGGCGCTTCGCCTTTTTCCATGTAGCCGATCACTTCGCCAATTTCCGCCGTATCGCCGGCTTCCTTCAGCACCTTTGTGATCGTGCCGGCAACGGGGGCGGGCACGTCAAACGTGGCTTTGTCTGTTTCCAGACCGACCACATTGCCGTCCAGCTCAACGAATGTACCTTTATCGACGTACCATTCGCCAATGAACACTTCCGTGATCGATTCACCGACGGCCGGGATTTTGATTTCAACTTCGCTGCTCATGAGATTTCCAGAGCCTCTTTCAAGATGGCTTGCTGTTCAATTTTGTGGCTTGTGCCCGACCCCGTCGCCGGACTCGCCGATTCTACACGTGTGATGCCGGTCAATTGGTGAGTGTCGAAGACAGAATCTCCGAAGCGAATTCGAATCGACGGCCACGCACCCATATTACGCGGTTCTTCCTGAACCCAGAACACGGGCACATCTTTTCCATAGACTGAGAGTTTCTGCCGCAACTCGGCCTCAGGAAACGGATACAACTGCTCAACTCGCAAAATCGCGACGTCGTCTCGACCGGATTCCTTGCGCACACTGTGCAGTTCGTAGAAAATCTTGCCGCTGCAGAGCAGAATGCGTTTCACGCCCTCAGGATTTGCTAGGTCGTCCGCAATCACTTCCTGAAAATGGCCTGACGTAAATTCTGAGGCCGGCGAAACAGCTTCTTTGTGCCGCAGGAGACTCTTGGGCGTCATCACGACCAGCGGCTTTTTCCACTTGCGTAGGGATTGTCGCCGCAGCAGGTGGAAGTGCTGAGCCGGTGTGGTTGGAGCCACAATCTGCATGTTGTCTTCTGCGGCCAGCGTCAGAAAGCGTTCAAGGCGAGCACTGCTGTGCTCCGGCCCTTGCCCTTCGAAGCCATGGGGCAACAACATCACCAGGCCACTCAGCCGCTTCCATTTGTCCTCGGCGCTGGAAATGAACTGGTCGATGATTACCTGAGCCACGTTGACGAAGTCGCCGAACTGAGCCTCCCAAAGCGTAATGCCATGAGGTCGGTCGAGACTGTAGCCGTATTCAAAACCGAGGACACCAATTTCCGACAGTGGGCTGTTGTGAAATTCGACTAACTCGGGACGAGCCGCCAGGTCCTGGACACCCATCCAGACACGTCCGTCCTTCGCGTCGTGCAACGCCGCATGCCGATGGCTGAACGTGCCACGCCGCACGTCCTGCCCTGAAAACCGCAGCTGAAACCCTTCGGCCACCAGCGAACCCAGTGCCGCCAGTTCCGCTGTTCCCCAGTCAAACGGTTGTTCGCCCGCTCCCATTTGCCGCCGCTGTTGCAGAATGCGCACCAACCGCGGATGAGGTGTAAAGCCCTTGGGCGGAGTGCTCACGGTATCGACCACTCGCTGCAGTTCCGCTGCCTCAATTGCCGTATCGACGTCGTCCGCATTGGCAACCGGCCCACCAAAGAAGTCCTTCCAGGTGCCTCCGCCACTGTCAGTCAGTGCTGCGAATTTGTCTTTGCGAGCCTCTTCCAACTCCTCTTCCAGAATCTGAGTCCGCCGTTCGACGATTTCGTTCGCTTCCTCGCGGGTCAGGCCTTCCAGCTTCAGCATACTGGCGAGGTAGTTTTCGAAAACGGTCTTCCGTTTGCGAATCATTTGGTACATCGTTGGTTGCGTGAACGCGGGCTCATCGCCTTCGTTGTGCCCTCGTCGTCGGAAGCAATACATGTCGATGATGACGTCGCGCTGAAACTTGTCTCGAAATTCCATCGCCAGTTGTACGACTTGTGCGACCGCTTCCGGATCTTCGCCGTTTACGTGAAAGATCGGAATCTGCAGCATGCGGGCCACGTCCGTCGCATAGGTGCACGAACGGCCCTCCGAAGGCGACGTGGTGAATCCGACCTGATTGTTGACGATAATGTGAAGCGTCCCGCCCGTACGGTAGCCGGACAGCTCGCTGAGGTTCAGTGTTTCCTGAGCGACCCCTTCGCCGGCAAACGCAGCGTCGCCGTGAATCAGAATTCCCATGCTGCGGCGACGTTCGTAGTCTTCGCGGTGATCCTGCTTGGCTCGCAGACGACCCAACGCAACCGGATTCACAAATTCCAGATGACTCGGGTTAAAGCACAGCGTGAGATGCACGTCCTTGCCTGTGGTCGTCGTCCAGTCTGAGCTGTAGCCGAGATGATATTTCACATCGCCTCGGCCCATCTGCAGTTCCGGGTCCTTGTCTTCGAACTCGCGGAAAATCCGACTTGGCCGCTTGCCCATGATGTTCGCCAGCACATTCAGCCGGCCTCGATGAGCCATCCCCATCACCACAAGATCGATACCCTGCTCGCCGGCCCGCTCGATGGCCATGTCCAGTAACGGAATCAGACTTTCCGCACCCTCCAGTGAGAAACTCTTCGCCCCCACGTACTTCTTCTGAATGAATTCCTCAAACATCACGGCGTCGCTAAGCCGGGTCAGAATGCGAATTTGTTCGTCCCGTGAAAGCCGGATTCGGTTCCCGCTGCGTTCCATGCGGTCTCGCAACCACGATCGCACCTGCAGGCTGTCGATGTGCATGAACTGCACACCAATCGACCGGCAATACGTCATTTGCAACCACTGCAGCATGTCGCCCAGCGTTCGGCATTCGGCCCCGCCGAACCACTGGGTCGAGAACTCCATGCCCATGTGCTCGTCGGTGAAACCGTAGAAAGCCGGGTCCAGTTCTGGTGGTTCCGGGCGTTTAGCGTGGAGCGGATCGATCTGAGCAATAATGTGTCCGCGCACGCGATAGTTGCGGATCAGCTGGTCGAGCCGTTCCTGCAGAATGGCGGTTTCTGAACTCGCCGCCTGACCGCCGGCGAGTTTCGCCTGGCGATGAAAAATGCTGTCATGCCGAAACGGCGTCTGCAAAACGGCAGCGGTGACGTCTTCGTGCCCCGCGTGGATGTCGTCAAAGTAGTCGCGCCAGTCTGGCGAAACGGCGTTGCGATCGTGCAGATAATCAGCGTACTGCTGCTCGATAAAAGCAAGACTTTGCGTGCTAAGCTGCGAAGTTGATCGCCGAGGTTTGTGCTCGCCGGATGGCTCGACGGGCGAATCCAAAAATTGTGGGGCGGCCGCAGGGTTGTGAGATTGCGATGACATTCGGATTTAACGGCGATCGGCTGACGCGGTGAATTGAGACGACCCGGGAATGATAGACTCCCACGCGCGAATGGGAAGGTTCATCAAGCTCTGGTGCGGGAGAATGACAAATGGAAGGGGAGGATTGAACCATGACGATTGCCAAACGACAAAATGAAGCCGATCGCAATGGTGAACCGGCTGACAATTCCCAATCTGACGGTTTTCCGTTTGCCGAACCCATAAGCTGTGTTCGTGGGTTGCGGCGCCAGGATCGTTAGGCCACTGCCTGGTACATGTAGCAGATTTCCCTAATCCCCACTACACTCCGTTTCCGGGACTTCTGCAGTACGCAACTTCCCCGTCGTACCAGGACTTACCGTATTGGAAACGCAATGACTGCGGAACCGGTTTCGGAACATTCGGCTCAACGATCCCTCACTTCAAAGTCGTTTGTCGGCTATTTGGTGATGAGTTTCCTGACGGCCGTCAACGACAACATGTTTCGCTGGCTGATTGTACCGATCGCAAAGTATCGGTATTCATCCATCGAAGGTCTGACAGCCGCCCAACGGGAAGCCAACGAAGCGACGGTGCTGGCTCTGGGCCTGGGCTGCTTCATTTTGCCCTTCATCGCTTTTGCCCCGTGGTCTGGCTGGGTGGCTGACAAGTTCAGCAAGCGAAGCTCCACGATTACCCTGAAAATATCCGAAGGCGTGATCATGGTGGCCGGGCTGGCTTCCATCTGGCTGGGCAACCTGACCGTGATGTACGTCGTGTTGTTCCTGATGGGAACTCAAAGTGCTCTGCTGAGTACCGCGAAGTTTGGCATCATTCCGGAACTCGTGCCCCGCGAAAAGATCTCAGCCGCAAACGGGCTGGCCGGACTTGTGACTCTGGTGGCTGTCATCGCCGGGACAATCGCAGGCAACGAACTATACGCGGCCACTGGCCCGGACGGTCTGCAGCGAATCTGGATTTCCGCTGTTGCTCTGCTGGGCGTAGCGGGGCTGGGCGTGGTCTCAAGCATGATGCTGGCTCCGGTCGCCCCGGCAAATTCCGCGATCGCCTTTCCGTGGAATCCGATTTCAGCGTCGTGGCGAGACCTGAAGCTGGTCATGAGCGACGTACCTATTCTGCGCGTCACCCTGGGAATTGCGTTTTTCTGGTCACTGGCGTCGCTCGCACAATTAAATATCGACACGCATGTAAATCTGAACCTGCGGATGAGCCAGCAGGAAGTCGGCCAGTACCTTGCGGTGTTGTCTGTGGGCGTCGGGATTGGCAGCGTGCTGGCGGGGTTTTGGTCTGGCGGACGGGTCGAACTGGGAATGGTGCCACTCGGGGCTGTGACCATGGCCCTGGCGTGTCTGCTGGCGTTTGTGTGCGGTGGAAGCTGGTGGCTGTTCGGCGCGGCGCTGGTTATGATCGGCGTCGGTGGTGGACTTTTTAACGTTCCGTTGACGGCTTATGTTCAGGACCGCAGCCCCCATGAATCTCTCGGAGCGATCCTTGCGGCCGGCCATCAAATCACGGCGGTTGGCATCCTGTTGGTATCCGTCCTTTTTCCTTTTCTGAGAAACGGGTTAGGCTGCTCAGCGGACCAGATCTTCCTGATCGCGGGCATCAGCACGCTGCCGATTGCGATGTATGTCGTGTGGCTGATTCCTCAGGCCACGATCCGGTTTCTGGTTTGGCTGTTGAGCCGCACCGTGTACAAAGTTCGCCTTCATGGCATTGAGAACATTCCGGAACGCGGTTCGGCGCTGTTGGTGGCGAATCACGTTTCGTGGATCGACGGCGTATTAATCCTGCTCGCCAGTTCCCGACCGATTCGCATGATTGCGTACGCTGATTACGTGAAGGGCGGCGTGATCGGCTGGCTGTCGAAGCTGTTCGAGATCATCCCTATTCGCAGTGGCGATGGTCCTCGAGCACTGATGGAGTCGTTAAATACAGCGCGCGACGCGTTGAAGAACGGCGAGCTGGTTTGCATTTTCGCGGAAGGCCGAATTTCCCGAACGGGTGAACTGCTGAAGTTTGAACGCGGGATGATTAAGATTCTGAAAGGCACGGACGCTCCCGTGTCGCCCGTCTATCTTGACGAACTCTGGGGCAGCATCTTCAGTTATGAAGGTGGCAAATTCTTCTGGAAGAAGCCGAAGCACTGGCCGTATCCGGTGTCGATAAACTTCGGAACTCTGATTCCTCACAAAGACGTCACGGATGTGAACGCCGTGCGAAACGCAGTGCTGGATCTGAAAGATGATTCTATCGCTCGCAGAAAGGAACGCCGCATGATCCCGGCCATTCGTTTTATTCGACAATGTCGGCTTGCCTGGAAACGTACCAAAGTCGCGGATTCGGCAGGGACAGTCCTGACCGGCGGGACGCTGCTCACCGGTTCGCTGGCATTCCACAAACTTCTGACGACGTCTGTATTAAAGCCCAACGAAAACATGATCGGGCTTCTGCTGCCACCGTCCGCTGGCGGCGCGATTGCCAACTTCGCCGTTGCGCTGGCGGGCAAAGTGTCAGTGAATCTGAACTACACGCTGACCGATGATGTCGTGAATTACTGCATCAAAGAAGCGGGCATCAAGCAGGTCATTACAAGTCGCAAATTCATGGAGAAAAAGCCCATGAATCTGGACGCCGAACTGATTCATATGGAAGATCTGAAGCAGCAGATCGGAGGCGTCGCGAAGGCCGCTGCGTTTGCGAAAGCGAAGCTGATGCCTTTGGGGATGCTGAGCAAAAGCCTCGGCCTGACCACGATTCAGGCCGACGACATGATGGCGATTATCTTCACATCCGGGTCTACCGGCGAACCGAAGGGGGTCATGCTGTCGCACGGCAACATCAACTCAAACCTCGACGCCGCCGACGAACTGCTGAAGCTGAAGCCGACGGACATGCTGCTGGGAGTACTGCCGTTCTTTCATTCCTTCGGCTACACCATCACACTTTGGCTGCCCGGCTGCGTCGACGCGGGAGCCGTCTTCCACTTCAATCCTTTGGATTCGAGGATGGTGGGGAAACTTGTCGAAAAGCACAAAGCGACCATCATTGCCGCCACGCCGACCTTCCTGAGGTCGTACATGAAACGATGCAGCGTGGAAGAATTCGCGTCGGTCAATCTCGTAATCGCCGGGGCGGAAAAGCTGCCGCCCGAATTGTCAGACGCATGGCAGAAGAAGTACGGCATCTCGCCCATGGAAGGCTACGGGACGACGGAGCTGTCGCCACTGGCGTCAGTAAACGTTCCGGAAAACCGGGCCGGGCGAACAGACCTGATGAAACCAGGCTCCGTTGGCAAAGTCATTTCCTGCAGTCGAGCGGCCGTGTTTCATCCCGACACCGGCGAGGAGCTTACCTGCGGCGAGGAAGGTATGCTGAAGATCAAAGGCCCGAACGTGATGCTGGGCTACATGAATCGCCCGGAAGCTACGGCCGAAGCGATCCACGACGGATGGTACAACACTGGCGATGTGGCTCGCGTTGATGCGAACGGCTTTATCGAAATCACAGGCCGCCAAAGTCGCTTTTCGAAGATCGGCGGCGAAATGGTGCCGCACATTCGCATCGAGCAGGAGATCAATCGGATCATCGATGATGAGGACACCGACGATCCGGAAATCCTCTGCGCCGTGACCGCCGTCCCCGATGCGAAGAAAGGCGAACGACTCATTGTTCTTCACAAACCGATGACGCGAACGGTAAAAGAAGTGCAGGATGAACTGCAGAAAGTCGGATTCCCGAACCTCTGGATTCCGTCGTCAGACAGTTTTGTCGAAGTCGAAAGCATTCCGCTGCTGGGCACCGGCAAACTGGACCTTCGAGCTCTAAAAGATGCGGCGATGGAAAAGTTTGGGAGTTAGCGGCTACTCCAATTCAGGAATCGGATCTTTGGGCCCGACATTTTCCCCTTCCCAATTGACCGAACCGTCTTCGCCGTACA